>NZ_MTCA01000074.1:0-13535 GCF_002150205.1 Flavobacterium sp. FPG59
TTGTAATATATAACTTGCCTTACAAATAAATACGTTTTTTTTTGTACTTTGGTTTTACTTTTAGTCCAAGTTGAATCAATTAATTAATGCCAAATAATGTAAAGTATGAAAAATTTAATTTTGGTTAGGCATGCAAAGTCGAGTTGGGAGGTCCCCGTTCAGGATAAAGATCGAGTATTAACATGTAATGGCATGAAAGATGCCCATTTTGTGGCTGGTCACGTCAAGTCTTTGTTGCCAAAAACATTTACTATATGGTGCAGTACTGCAAAAAGAACTACAAATACGGCGTTAATTTTTGCACAAAATTTTTTGTTTCCGCTTGACAGTATCATTTACAAAGACGACCTTTATACCTTTGATAGAAAACAACTCCAAAAAGTGGTTGAGTCCTGTCCAGATGACATAGAGAGTTTGATGATTTTTGGTCACAACGAAGCCATCACTGATTTTGTCAATCGTTACGGGGATGTGACCATAGATAACGTTCCTACCTCAGGATTTGTTTTTTTGAAATTTGATACGACCCATTGGAAAACTATAAAAAAAGGTAAAACAGAACATATATTATTTCCCAAAGATTTAAAATGAATAAAACGTTAGCATACAAATATATTGATAGAGAAAAAAGTTGGTTGGCTTTTAATGCAAGGGTTTTGCAAGAGGCGGGTGACCCTTCGGTTCCTTTACTAGACCGTTTGCGTTTTTTAGGCATATTTTCGAATAATTTAGATGAGTTTTTTAGAGTTCGTTTTGCAGCCATAAGACGTTTAAGTTTAACCGGAATCACTGGTGAAAAATACCTAGGAGGAATTTCGGCACAACAACTGGTAAAAGATATTACTGAAATTGTTATTGAGCAACAATCAGAAAGTTTACGAATTCTAAACATTATAGAAAGTGAACTAGAAACAAAAAATATTTTCATCATCACCGAAGCAGATATTTCTGTAGAACAAGAAATTTTCTTGAAAGATTTTTTTATTCAAAAAGTGAGTCCTGAGTTGGTGACTATCATTTTGAATGATTTGGCTGAATTTCCAGTACTTAAGGATACTTCTGGTTATTTAGCCGTAAAACTGGTTATGAAAAGAGATGACGAAGTTAGATATGCTGTCATTGAAATCCCTAAAACCATTAACCGTTTTGTGGTCCTGCCATCACATGATGAAAAGCAATACATTATACTTTTAGATGATGTTATTCGTCATAACTTAAATAATATTTTCAATATTTTTGATTACGAAAGTGTATCCGCGCATATGATAAAAATCACTAGAGATGCGCAACTTGACATTGACAGTGATTTAAGTAAAAGTATGATTGAAAAAATCTCTTTGAGTGTAAAAGATAGAAGAATAGGGGAGCCGGTACGTTTTATCTACGATCAGTTGATTGAAGAGGATACTTTAAAATTCTTTCTAGATAAAATGAAAATTGTTTCAACAGATAGTATAATCCCTGGCGGTCGCTACCATAACAGAAGAGATTATATGGACTTCCCTAATTTAGGTAGGTATGATTTATTGTATGAAACTAAACCGCCGTTGCCTATTCCGGGTTTAAGTTTAGAGGGAAGCATGCTAGAAAAAATCAGTGAAAAAGATTATTTGCTGAATGCTCCTTACCAATCTTTTTCATATTTGACTAAGTTTTTGCGTGAGGCTGCACTTGATCCAAAAGTAATTTCAATTAAGATTACATTATACCGTTTAGCCAAGAATTCTCAAATCATTAGTTCCTTAATTAATGCTGCCAAAAACGGAAAAAAAGTAACGGTTCAAATAGAATTACAAGCCCGCTTTGACGAAGCTTCAAACATCTCTTATGCAGAGCAAATGCAACTGGAAGGTATTGAACTTATTTTTGGAATTAAGGGATTGAAAGTTCACAGTAAAATATGTGTTATTGAAAGAGTAGAAAACTATAAAATAAAACGTTATGGTTTTATCTCAACGGGAAATTTTAACGAGTCAACCGCAAAGGTCTACACAGATGTGACTTTGTTTACCAGCCACCAGCAGATCTTGAAAGACATCATGAGAATTTTTGAATTTTTTGATATTAATTATAGAGTACATCGTTACAAACACTTGATAGTGTCACCTCATTACACCAGAACTAAGTTTGTAAAATTAATTGACAGGGAAATTATTCATGCACTGGCAGGAAGAAAAACACATATAAAACTAAAAATGAATAGTTTGTCAGACTTTGCTATGATTGATAAACTCTATGAAGCCAGTCGTGCGGGAGTAAAGATACAATTAGAAGTACGTGGAATATGTTCCTTGATTCCTGGAATTCCGGGTATGAGTGATAATATTGAAGCTATAAGTATAGTTGATAATTATTTAGAACATTCAAGAGTGTATATTTTTGGGAATGCGGGACAAACAGAAGTCTATATTTCATCGGCTGATTTTATGTCTCGAAATCTAGATGGTAGGGTAGAAGTTACCTGTCCTATTTATGATCAAGATATTAAAAAAGAACTGATTGACAATTTTGATATTGGCTGGAAAGGAAACGTAAAAGCAAGGTTTCATTCTCATAAATTTGATAACAAATACCGCCCTCGAAACCATAATCCTATCTTTAGAGCGCAGCTAGAAACGTACCGTTATTATGAAAAAAAACTAGAGGATGCTACTAAGAAAGAAAATTTAGCATAGTTTTTGTTTTACCAATTATAATTTTAACCTGAACGGGATCCGTCACCTTGATCAGGAGTTTCAAATACAAGAAATATGATTCAAATAAAAAAATACGCTGCAATTGATATTGGCTCAAATGCAATGCGATTGTTAATTGTCAATATTGTGGAGCAAGACGGCAAAGAACCGCAATTTAATAAAAGTTCCCTTGTGAGGGTGCCTATCCGTTTAGGGCAAGATGCTTTTACAGTGGGTGAAATTTCTGAAGAGAACATTGATAGAATGTGCGATGCTATGAAAGCATTTAATTTACTCATGAAGGTACATAAAGTAGAGCGTTATATGGCATTTGCAACATCGGCCATGCGCGAAGCTTATAATGGCAAAGAGGTTGTTGCTATCATTAAGAAAAAAGCCGATATAAAAATCGAAATTATTGATGGCAAAAAAGAAGCTGCCATTATTGCTTCAACTGATTTACATCATTTATTAAAATCGGATCAAACCTATCTTTTTGTAGATGTGGGTGGAGGAAGTACGGAATTTACACTATTTTCTAATGGTAAAATGATAACCTCTAGGTCTTTCAAAGCAGGTACAGTACGCTTACTTAATAATATGGTTTGCGATGTAGTGTGGAATGAAATTGAGAAATGGATTAAAACCAACACTCAAGAATATGACGAGGTTACACTTATAGGATCTGGTGGGAATATCAATAAATTATTTAAATTATCGGGTAAAATTCAGGAAAAACCATTGTCTTACATCTACATGAATTCGCAATATTCTTTTTTGAATTCTTTATCTTATGAGCAAAGAATATCAGAACTTGGCTTGAATCCAGATCGAGCTGACGTAATTATTCCTGCAACACGTATTTATATGAATGCTATGAAATGGAGTGGTGCCCGAAATATTTATGTACCTAAAATAGGTCTTTCAGATGGAATTGTAAAAGCAATGTATTACGGTAAAATATAACGTTTTCTTCTTGTAATTAAGCGTCTAAATCTAATCCAAATGTGGTGCGTAAAAGCTCTATATTTGGATTTATTTGTAGTAACCTGTTGTAGCGGTCTTGGTCGTTAAAACTTCTTTTTGTTTCAATAGTTTCGTTTACAACTACGTTTATAGTAATGTCATGATTGTGTAAATGACCTTTTAAATAGCCTAACAATCCGTGAAGTTGACTTTCAAAATCTAGTTTTGAACCTTCGTTTGGCAGTTCAATAGTAATTGCAGTTCCGTCTAGTTTTGGGTCGTTTATTAGCAATAATGATTCCATTATTTTAAATCCCTTGTCGCCTAATCGTTGTGCATATTTGTTCCAATACACTAGCATTTCAGTCTCTGTAAAAGATTCGGTTGGTAAGTGTAATGTTTCTTTAACGATTCCTTTACTGCTTTCTTCAAGTGCTTTTTTTGCCCGAATACTTGCGAGTGAAAATGCAGAAACTTTTGGTTCTCCAGTATTTGAAACGGGAGTAGCTGCAATAGGAGTTGGGATTGTTGTTGCAGGTTTTTGTACTGCTGTATCAGTTGGAATTCCTTGTGTACTTTCAGGAGCTGAAGTAGAGGTTACCGCCGTTTCTATTTTTTTTGCGACACTTATGGAGTAGTCGTTTTTTCTAAAATACGTGGGTGGAATTATATATTGCTCAACTTTTTTTTTTCTCCATCAATAGTGATAGAGGCAAGTTGCATCAAACAAAGTTCTACAAGCAGTCGCTGGTTTTGACTCAATTTGTATTTTAAATCACAATCGTTAGCAATATCGATTCCTTTTAATAAAAAATCTTGACTGCATTTTTGAGCTTGTGCACCATACATTTGCTGGGCTTGTTCTCCTACTTCTAACAAAGTTAAAGTAGCTGGAGTTTTAGATACTAACAAATCTCTAAAATGCGATGCTAATCCTGATACAAAATGATGTGCATCAAAACCCTTGGCAAGGATTTCGTTAAAAGCCATTAATAATTCTGGAATTTTGTTTTCCAAAATTAAGTTGGTCATGTTGATGTACGTTTCGTAATCAAGCACGTTCAAGTTCTCCGTAACGGCTTGACGGGTTAAGTTTTTCCCGCAAAACGAAACGACTCTATCAAAAATAGAAAGGGCATCACGCATGGCACCATCCGCTTTTTGAGCTATGATGTGCAAAGCATCGTCTTCAAAAACTACACCTTGACTGGTAGCCACTTCTGCAAGATGTTCTTTGGCATCTTTTACCGTTATTCTTTTGAAATCAAATATCTGACAACGAGAAAGTATAGTAGGGATGATTTTATGTTTTTCGGTCGTGGCCAAAATAAAAATGGCGTGCTTAGGTGGTTCTTCTAATGTTTTTAAGAAGGCATTAAAAGCTGCTGAGGACAACATGTGAACCTCATCTATAATGTATACTTTATATTGCCCTGTTTGGGGTGGGATTCTAACTTGGTCAATTAAATTACGAATGTCATCTACAGAATTGTTTGAAGCGGCATCTAGTTCAAATACATTGAAAGCAAAATCTTCGGTAGGATCATCATATCCAGGCTGATTGATTTTACGAGCTAAGATACGTGCGCAAGTGGTTTTACCCACACCACGAGGTCCTGTAAACAACAAGGCCGATGCTAAATGGTTGCTTTCTATAGCATTGAGCAAAGTGCTTGTAATGGCTTTTTGTCCTACAACATCTTTAAAAGTTTGTGGACGATATTTACGGGCCGATACAACAAATTGTTCCATAGCATTTTTATTGGATAGCAAATATAGGTTTTTTGTTGATTTGTTTATTTACTAATTTGTTTATTTGAAGAAAATCTTTTCCTTGCAAAAATGTAAATTAGAATTGAAAATAATAGCATATTGATAATCAAAGAAATGATTATTCCTTTGTTGTAGATTGTATTTTTTTCATTTTCCGAAATTTTATTTTGGGATAATTTATAGGCTCTTAATTGTTCTAACTGATAAATAAAACTTCTTAATGATTCTATTTTGAATTCCAAGTCGTTGATCTTATAATCAGTTTCAGTTGGCTCGATGATTTTACCAAATTTATCACGCTTAAATTCAGGAGGTAAAGGCCAACCTGGACCAAAATCTTGCGATTGTGTGGGTGAACACATACTTAAAGATAATTTATAATCTTTATTGAAGTTGCCGTAGATGATCCATAATCCTTTTTTATCCGGAAATAAACCACAATCACTTCCTTCAGAAACACCTTCAATAGTCTTTGAAATATAAATTCCTTTGAAAAGTTCTATGATTTTAAAACTATAAGTTTGCTTAATAGTATCACGTTTTATTAGTTCACCATAAAATACAATATCATATGTATTCAAACCATATTCAACTATATTTTCTTTACCAACTTCAATACATTTACATGCAAATGAATTGTTAATATTGAATAAGAAAATAATGATCAGGAATAGATTACGCAGTTTCATTTACAAATAATTAAAGTGTAATTATATGCTTTTTTTTACAAAAATATAGTTTTTTTAACCAATTTTTTAAAGCTCATTATTTTTCAAAATTTATAAAAGATTTTATATTTTAAAGTACACTTCTTTTTAACGAGATTTCCTAGCCCAGATAGCAGTGAAAATCCTTATGCGCCAGTCCCGAAACCTCGGGATGGCGAATAAGATTGTAACGAATAGCTGGAGAAAGCTCCTAAAAATAAAGTAATATTTAGAATTTGATTTTCATGTTTTTGAACAGATAAAAAGCATTACGAATTTCTATCTTTAATGGTGAGATCTAGTAAAACTTTGGCAGCATCATTATCTGAATTTGCTGCGTAACCTGCTACGAAAACCCCTTTTTGTCCTGAAACGGATTGTATACCGTAAACTGTGGCTTCGTCATCTGGATTTGATTTCCCTTCATATCTATAAATATGTTGGATTTCGTAATGACTCGGGTTTTGTATAATGTCTTGGTCGTTAATGTTAAAATCAACAGTAAATCCTTTTTCTTTTAAATCCTCTAAGGCTTTTGAAACGCTGGCGTAATGATACATTTTTGACATAGTATTGTTTTTATGGATAAGATGGTAAGGTAACTGTATTATTATGAATTGGTTGTGAAGGTCTTGTTAAAGTAAGTGGTAGAAAATGAGATAAAAAGATTTAATAATGCTAAATTTGCCGCCGCAGACCGCCTTATCGTCGTCTTGCCTTTATGGGCGAGAGGGAGGAAAGTCCGGACACCACAGAGAAGCATAGCGGGTAACACCCGTCGGTTTCGTCTTTACGGATGAGATTAGGACAAGTGCAACAGAAAGTATGTACAGGTAATGCTGTAGTGAAACCAGGTAAACTCTATGCGGTGAAATATCAAGTATATCAGCATTTAAGGGTTTCTCGCCCGTTGCTGAAGGGTAGATAGCTTGAGTCCAAGAGTAATTTTGGATCTAGATAAATGATAAGGGTTTCGAGTAATCGAAATACAGAATCCGGCTTATAGGTCTGCTTTTTTTCTTCTATATTGTTACTCTATTGTCATGGATTTTAGTTTGGTTCTATAGGCTTCAAGAGCCACCGACTTTGATATAAAACCATAGTATTTACCCTCTTTAAGTACAGGTAAGAATGCTTTTTTCGACTTTTCGAATTTATTCATGACTTGTTCCATACTGTCAAAGGGTGCAATAGTTTCTACAGGTGCCATCATGATTTCTTTCACCAAAGTATATTTGACACGATAGGTGTTAAAAATGATTTCGCGAATATCATTAAAATGGACAATTCCAAGTAAGTTTTGTTGGGCATCAATGACACCAAAAATAACTTGATTCGAATGAGAAATAAGATCTACTAAGCGTTCCAAATTTTCATCAGGAGTTACCGTTAAAAAATCAGTTTGAATAATAGTGTTAGTCTCTAGTGTTGAAAGGATATTAGTGTCTTTGTTACTGGTGAAAGCATGCCCTTTTTCGACCAAGTTTTTAACATCCATGGAGTGTTTTTCAAAACGTTTAGAAATAGCAAAACTGATAGAAGCCACAATCATAAGCGGAATCATTAAATTGTAACCTCCAGTTATTTCGGCAATCAAGAAAATAGCGGTTAGTGGCGCATGAAATAATCCGCTTAATATTCCCGCCATTCCTACTAGTGTGAAATTGCTAACGGGTAATTTTGTAAGTCCTGTGAGATTTAGAAATTTAGAAAAAAAGAATCCTACATAAGAACCTAAAAATAAAGAAGGAGCAAAATTACCTCCGTTACCACCACTATTAATTGTAATGCTGGTTGCAAAAACTTTTAGCATCATAGTGGCACCCACAAATAGTAAAAGCACCCAGCTATTGTTTCTAAAGCCACTAAAAAGTGTGTGTTCTAGTAATTTACCAGGATCACTCTCTGAAAGGGTTTTGATGCTTTCATAACCTTCACCAAAAAGAGTGGGGAAAACGACAATTAATAGTGCTAAAATACTTGCACCAAAGAGCCCTTTCTTGAAGGGAGAAAATTTTAAGCGTCCAAAAAAATGTTCTACTCTTTGAAAATTTCTAGAATAGTACACGGCTATTAATCCAGTGAAAATACCAAGAAGTACATAGTATAAAATGTTGTGGTAATCAAAACTTTGTTGTTGTTTGAACGACAAAAGAATTTCCTCATCCAATACAATTACAGATACGAGTGCTCCCGTAGCAGCGGCAATCATTATGGGAGTAAAGGCAGCAATGCTTACATCTACTAATAAAACTTCAATGGCAAATAGAACTCCAGCAATGGGTGCGTTGAACGCCGCTGCAATTCCTGCAGCTACACCACAGCCTATCAAAAGAGTTCTGTCTTTATAGCTTAATTTATAGTTTTGAGCATAATTTGATCCAAAAGCAGCACCTGTAATTACAATAGGACTTTCTAAACCTGCTGATCCGCCTAGTCCAACAGTAAGTGAGCTCGTTACAATTTGGGCATACATTTGTTTTCTAGGGATAATACTTGCTTTTTTTGCAACAGCATATAATATTTGAGAAGTTCCTTTTTGAATGCTTCCGCCTAATACTTTTTTTACCACCAGAATAGTAAGTAAAATTCCAATGATGGGTAAAATACTAGTAAGAAAACCAAGTTTTAAAATACCGCTTACGTACGTTGCAAAAATAAATACCCAGTGTGCAAAAGTTTTTAATACAATCACCGCAAAAGCAGCTGAAATACCTACTAATACAGCTGATAAAAATATAAATTGTTTAGGAGTCAATAATGATTGTGCTATTGAAATAATAGCTTCTAACCTTGAAATATATTTTTTAAACATGATTTTTAAAATGATTCACAAAGCTACATTATTTTAAGCGAACCACTATTTTTAAGGGCTTCTTTTGTGCTTAAAGGTTTTAATTTATTCGAATTTACAAAGATAAGAACTGCTTCGGGATTTGTTTTAGCATATTCACGAAGCGCCCAACCGATGGCTTTTTGAATAAAAAAATCGGAGGAATTGGCGTATTTTGAACAGAGCCAAAAGAGAAGATCTGAATTGGTTTTTTGTTTGTATCCCAATTGAAAAAGGATCAAACTACGATGCAACCATATACTTTCTTGACTTGAAAATCTTGTGATAACGTTCTCAGTTTCGGTCGGGAATTGCTGTAAATAAGCTCCCAAAATGTATTTTGCTATAGTATCAACGCTATCCCACCAAGAATGCTGCAATATTAATTTTTCAATCCACTCTATATCTGAAATGCTATAGGTCTTTTTCTTTTCTTTTATTAGAAGTTCAATGGCGCAATAATGGAATTCTCGTTCTGGTTTGTCAAAAAGAGTTTGAGCAATTTGTACAGAATGATGGTGTACTTCTTGTTGATTTTGTTTCCAAATTTCTTTAAATAGTTCTCTTCTTTTGGTGGTGCGAATACCAAAAAAGGCAAACTTATTGCGCATGTATTGCGACATTGCAAAAGCGTTTTCTACATTTCTATTTTGTTCAAACTCCTTTTCGAGTGCTGGAATAAAGTTCATGGAGACAGAATTTAAAAAGATTGTTTCAGTTTTTTAGTTACAACTTAAAACCCAACTGCTTTGTTGTCTCCTCTTCTGTCAGCACCACCTTCAAGTTTGCCATTCGGTAAAACTAGAATGGCATCTACCGCACCTATAATTTCTTTGTCTCTTTCATTGATAGTGTAGCCTTTTTGTTTGAGTTGCAATAGCAAATCTTTGTTGAAAGAATTAGGTTCGAAAATAATTTCATCAGGCAACCATTGGTGGTGAAATCGAGGTGTATCTACTGCCTCTTGCATACTTAAATTAAATTCATATACGTTTAAAATAGTTTGTAAAACCGATGTGATAATAGTTGATCCTCCCGGAGTTCCTACTACCATGTAAAGTTTTTTATCTTTTTCGATTATGGTGGGAGTCATGGAACTTAGCATTCTTTTTTCAGGGGCAATACTGTTGGCTTTGCTTCCGGTAAGACCGTAGAGATTTGGGACACCTGGTTTTGCGCTAAAATCATCCATTTGATTGTTCAAGAAAAAACCCAGTTCATCACAATATATTTTGGAACCATAATTATCATTTAAGGTTGTTGTTGCGGCTATCGCATTCCCAAAAGAATCTACAATAGAGTAATGTGTAGTTTGATCACTTTCATATCCTATTACTTCACCGTGTGCAACATCTGATGATTTGGTTGCTTTATCAAAGGTGAAGTTTTCCATTCTGTTTTTTATATACGAAGGATCAAGCAATTTAGAAGTAGGTATTTTTACAAAATCAGGATCTCCAAGAAAAAAGTTACGATCAGCATACGCTCTTCGTTCGGCTTCTGTAATTAGTTGAATAGCTTTTGGGCTGTTGTGTCCCATTTGCGCAAGCGGATAAGGCTCAATCATAGTCATGATTTGGTTCAAACATATTCCACCACTACTGGGTGGTGCCATAGAAGTTATTTTTAAATCTTTATAATCAAATGTAATTGGTTTTCTCCATTTTGCTTCGTATTTCTTTAAATCCTCAAGAGTCATTGCACCGTTCTTTTGAGTGAGAAAAGCTATCAGTTTTTGGGCCGTTTCTCCAGTGTAAAATTCCTCTTTTCCATATTGTGAAATTCTTTTAAGCGTATTCGCTAACGCTTTGTATTTGATGGTATCGTTTGCTTTATAAACTTGAGAGAATAAGCTGTTTGGTCCGTTTTCTTTAATAAAAACCGCTCTAAAAGCTGCTAGACTTTTGGCTTGATTGGGTGTTACAACTACGCCTCTTTCTGCGAGAGCAATTACAGGTTTTAATATTTCACTAATAGAAAGTGATCCGTATTTTTTGTGTACTTCAAAAATGCCTGCAATGGTTCCGGGTACACCTGATGCATGTGCTGTTGCAGTACTTTTACCTTTTATAACATTTCCATTTTGGTCTAAAAACATATCGTTTTTGGCCGCCAAAGGGGCTTTTTCTCTATAATCAATAGAGCCAGTTTCGCCGTTTGCTTTTCTGTAAACCATAAAACCTCCGCCGCCTATATTTCCCGCTTGCGGATGGGCTACTGCCAAGGCTAGTTCGGTAGCAACCATAGCGTCAAATGCGTTACCTCCTTTTTTCATTATGTCGACTCCTATTTGAGATGCTTCTTCACGCGCAGAAACTACCATTGCTTTGGAAGTCACAAGTCCGGTGGGATTTACTGCTTTTTCTTGGGATTTACATCCAATAGCAATTAGGAAAAGTAACGGAAATAATTTTTTCATAATGTTGATTTTTTGTGGTTTACAAATGAGATTAATTCAGCAAAAAAAAGAGTAAAATCATTTTCAAATTCGCTGTAGAATTCTTTTAATTCATTGCTTGCAAACCTCATTTGGGATTGGTTTTTAGTGCGTTTGTCCATTTGGGTTAAAATTCCAACTATGCCTTCAACTGTTTGGTAACTTACAAGCCAATTTTGTTGTATCATGTAGGGCATCATACCTTTTGTTTTCTCTGATAGTACGCTGTAATTATGGTACAGGGAGTCGTAAAAACGGGCAACAAAATCTTCTAGTTTTTCATTAGAATAATTCGACCAGTTTTTGGCTAAAAAGTGATCGTAAAAAACATCCACAATCACTCCAGCGTAATGATGGTATTTTTCATGAAGTTTTTTTGTACTTTGTCTAAAGATAGGATGCGCATCTGTAAAAGTATCAATGGCTCGATGCAAAATAATACCTTTTTGAATTTCTAATGGGTAGTTTTCATAGTGACTCCCTCTGATTCCATCAGCCATGAAATTACCAATTTTAAGTAAATCATTTTCGCCAGAAAGGTAAATGTGTGCTAGGAAATTCATGAGATTGCTTTAAAGATTTATAGAATGAAATTTTACGTTCATTTCTATTTTGTAGGCTTCAATTCTTATATTTGTCAGCAATTTAAAATTTTAAATTCAATTTATAAAATATATATCAATGACTTTAATAAAATCAATATCAGGAATTCGAGGTACAATAGGTGGAAATGTAGGGGATAACTTAACTCCTGTTGATGCTGTAAAATTTGCTTCAGCTTATGGAACTTGGTTAAAAAACTACAGTAAGAAAGATAAAATCACGGTAGTTGTAGGACGTGATGCTCGTATATCTGGACCAATGATTCATAATTTGGTAGTAAACACCTTGATTGGTTTGGGTATTGATGTGATTGATTTAGGACTTTCAACTACTCCAACAGTTGAAGTTGCTGTACCACTTGAAAAAGCTGAGGGCGGAATAATATTAACGGCATCGCATAATCCAAAACAATGGAATGCTTTGAAATTATTGAACGAAAAGGGAGAGTTTTTAAATGGTGAAGAGGGACTTAAAATTCTTGAAATTGCGGAAAGCGAAGGATTTAATTTTTCGGATGTAGATGATTTAGGAACTATCACAATCAATGATGCCTACATGGACATACACATTGACGAGGTTTTAAACTTACCATTAGTAGATATTGAAGCTGTAAAAGCAGCTAAGTTTAAGGTTGTTGTTGATGGAGTAAACTCATCAGGTGGAATTATTATTCCTAGATTATTAGAATTAATGGGCGTTGAAGTGGTCGAATTATACTGTGAGCCTAATGGTCATTTCCCTCATAATCCAGAGCCTTTGAAAGAACATTTAACCGATATTTCGGAATTAGTGGTAAAAGAAAAAGCACATTTAGGAATCGTTGTAGATCCTGATGTGGATCGTTTGGCATTCATTTGTGAAGATGGTGAAATGTTTGGCGAGGAATATACTTTAGTGGCTTGCGCCGATTATGTTTTGAGTAAAACTCCAGGAAATACGGTTTCTAATATGTCATCTTCTCGTGCTTTACGCGATGTTACAAACGCACATAACGGAAACTACGAAGCCAGTGCCGTAGGTGAGGTGAATGTGGTTGAATTGATGAAAAAAAATAATGCTATTATAGGTGGCGAGGGTAATGGTGGAATTATTTACCCTGAACTACATTACGGACGTGATAGTTTGGTAGGAGTAGCATTGTTTTTGACGCATTTGGCAAACAAAAAGATGACGGTTTCGGCATTGCGTGCCTCGTATCCGGAATATTACATGAGCAAAAATAAAATTGAATTGACACCGCAAATTGATGTAGATGCTATTCTTGTTGCTATGACCGAAAAGTACAAGAACGAAGATATTACTACTATTGATGGTGTTAAAATTGATTTTGCCGAAAATTGGGTTCATCTAAGAAAATCAAATACAGAGCCTATTATTCGTATTTATACTGAAGCAGCCTCTCAAGAGCTAGCAGATCAATTAGCACTTAGAATTATTGATGAAATTAAAGCAGTTGCTGGTATTTAATGAATAGAATTTTTAAACCCTTTTGTATTTTTCAAAAGGGTTTTTTAAAAATAATAGAATTGTAAGTCTAAAGA
>NZ_MTCA01000418.1:0-531 GCF_002150205.1 Flavobacterium sp. FPG59
CATAATATCAAATTTTAATTATCTTTGAAAAGTACTACTTTTTCGGTTTCGCGCTACCGAAGGTTTAGTTCAACACACGCTACAAGCAAGCTGGGCAATTGGCTTAATTTGAAAATAGTTTGTATTTGATACATTTGTTTTTAACCGAAAGATTACGCATCTTTAATCCCAGCCTGCGTGTAGCGCGGGAACGTTACCAGCAAGCTTGCCACAGAAACTAAAAAAGATGACTAAAGTAGAATTTGAAAATATTGGAGTAAAAAGTAAGACTAACCAAGTCATTAATTTAATTTTTTGCATTGTAACCATAATACTTTCCACATTTTTTCAAATTAAATTTTTCAGTCTTTTTAGCTTAAATCTTTCCGAAATTAATTTTCTGATTATAATCTTTCTTTATGTAGTTTTTTTGTCTCTGTTTGCGTTAGGTTGTTACGGAATATTTATTTTATTGAATCCGATAAAAATAAGTTACTGGAAAAATGAAATGACTGTAGATGATAATAAAAATGTAATTAAAGAATTATTTAC
>NZ_MTCA01000100.1:0-10522 GCF_002150205.1 Flavobacterium sp. FPG59
GCTAAAAAAAAGTAAAAGTGAAAAATTTAGACTGATTTTATTAGCAATTCACTTGTTTTAATTGATTTTGAATAAAAGTTCAAGTATACAAAAAGGCGCAAAAGAAAAAATCTTCGCGCCTAGTTGCAAACAAAAATATATAAAAACAATTAATTTTTTTTCAAAAGCGTTTTCTAAAGTTTAAGAAAACGATTCACAAAAGGATTCAATACTAATCATAAAATTAATTAAGTTCGCAAAATTCAATTTTTGATTAATAATGGGATTGCCTCACTTAACTTTGAAAAAATCAAAGTTAAGTGAATGTAAAAGCATCCATATCTGTTGATCATTGTAACACTTTTTAACTAACTCAAGATATTATTATAATAAATGATATAATGCCAATCCCGCCACATCCTCATATGTGGTAAATTATATTGAAGCTATCCTATTTTTTTCATAGCAGTCATAGAAGTACGAAGCCATTCCCCAACTTCTTCAATTGGATGTTGTCTAATGGTTTTATTTACCGCAATCAATACGCTGTTATCAACTCCGTTTGAAGTTGCAAATGATTTACCAATTACATTTGTTTTTACGGTTTTCATAAAATCACCCAATAATGGTTTGCAAGCGTGATCAAATAAATAACAACCATACTCTGCTGTGTCAGAAATGATTCGGTTCATTTCATATAATTTTTTTCGAGCGACAGTATTGGCAATCAAAGGCAATTCATGCAATGATTCATAGTATGCCGATTCTTCAATAATTCCAGATTCGGTCATGGTCTCAAAAGCCAATTCTACTCCTGCCTTCACCATTGCAATTAGTAAAGTACCATGATCAAAATATTCTTGCTCTGTAATATGAGCTGCGGTTGGAGCTGTTTTTTCAAAATTAGTTTGAGCTGTTGCTGCTCTCCAAGTCAATAAATTGATATCATCGTTAGCCCAATCAATCATCATATTTTTAGAAAACTCTCCCGAAATAATATCATCCATGTGTTTTTGAAACAACGGACGCATAATTTCTTTTAATTCATCCGCCAAACGAAAAGCTTCAATTTTAGCAGGATTCGAAAGACGATCCATCATGTTCGTAATTCCACCGTGTTTTAAAGCTTCGGTAATGGTTTCCCAACCGAATTGAATCAATTTTGAAGCATATGCTGGCTCAATTCCCTCTTCAACCATTTTATCAAAACATAAAATTGATCCTGTTTGTAACATACCACACAAAATGGTTTGTTCTCCCATTAAATCTGATTTTACTTCGGCAACAAAAGACGAGTTTAGCACACCTGCTTTATGTCCACCAGTGGCTACTGCATAGGCTTTTGCTTGGGCAAAACCAACACCGTTGGGGTCATTTTCAGGATGAACTGCAATTAAAGTAGGAACTCCAAAACCACGTTTGTATTCTTCTCGAACTTCAGAGCCTGGACATTTTGGAGCACACATGATAACTGTGATATCCTTGCGAATTTGCATTCCTTCTTCAACGATATTAAAACCGTGTGAATAAGCCAAAGTAGCTCCCTTTTTCATCAAAGGCATAATGGCTGTTACCACAGCTGTATGTTGTTTATCTGGTGTAAGATTACAAACTAAATCAGCAGTTGGAATTAATTCTTCGTATGTTCCAACAGTAAATCCGTGATCGAATGCGTTGTTAAAAGATACTCTTTTTTCTGTAATTGCATCAGCTCGTAGTGCATAAGAAATGTCTAAACCTGAATCTCTCATATTCAAGCCTTGGTTTAAACCTTGGGCTCCACAACCCACAATTACAACCTTTTTACCAGCCAATGCACTAATTCCTTCTGAAAATTCAGATTGGTCCATGAATTCGCAAACGCCTAATTGTTCTAATTGTAATCGAAGTGGAAGTGAGTTGAAATAATTTGCCATTTTGTATTTTTTAAGGAAAGTATTGTTTTAGTTTTTAGTTTTTTTTTAGAGTTGCTCCAACATTGCTGAAATTTGCATTTTTTCTTTAGAGACTGAAATTCGGCCTGACCGTACAAATTGCATGATTCCAAATGGACGAAGCTTTTCGTATAAATCTTGAATTTCAGCACGCTGTCCTGATTTTGAAATCACAAAAAAATCACGTGCTACAGTCACAATTTCAGAATGACTTTCTTTGATAATATTTTGAATTTGTTTTTCGTCGAAAAGTAAACTCGATTCTATTTTGAAAAGCGCGTTTTCAAGAAAAATTGTTTCTTCGTCAACGTGGTAAAACGCCTTGATTACTTCAATTTGTTTTTCAATTTGACCTACAATATTATGTACCCATTTTTCAGTAGTGTTTACCACGATTATAAATCGAGACACGTTTTCAATTTCTGATTCAGATACGTTCAGACTTAAAATATTGATGTGACGTTTTAAGAATATACCTGATATTCTATTCAATAAACCCACGTTGTTCTCTGAATATACGGAGATGGTAAATGTTTTATTTTCCATTTTTTTTTATGTTTAAAGTTTTTATGTTTAAAGTTTAAAGTTGCACAACATTATTTTCAGGTTGTAACAACTTTAAACCTTAAACTTTAAACTATTTATGACAAACGAATGTCCGATACCGATGCTCCTGTTGGGATCATTGGGAATACATTATTTTCTTTTTCAACCATCACTTCTAAGAAATAGGAATCAGGTGATGCTAACATTTCTGCGACAGCGCTATCCAAATCTTCTCTTTTAGTGACTTTTTTAGCTTTGATATAGTAGCCTTCGGCAATAGCTATAAAATTAGGATTGATCATTTCGGTAGAAGCGTATCTTTTGTCAAAAAATAATTGTTGCCACTGACGTACCATTCCTAAAAACTCATTGTTTAAGACTACAATTTTAACTGGAACTTTAGTTTGAAAAATGGTTCCTAATTCTTGAATGGTCATTTGAAAACCACCATCTCCAATAATTGCTACTACTTCGCGATTTGGCATACCCATTTTGGCTCCAATTGCTGCGGGCAATGCAAATCCCATAGTTCCTAAACCACCTGACGTAACATTGCTTTTCGTTAAATTGAATTTCCCGTAACGGCAAGCAAACATCTGGTGTTGCCCCACATCCGATACTAAGATGGCATCTCCTTTTGAGTGTTTGTTAATCATTTCGATAGTTTCACCCATTGAAATCCCCTCTTTTTTGGGTTCTAACTCCTCATTTATAACAGCCTCTAATTCAATTTCATATTTGGCTTTAAATTCATTGTGCCAAGAATCGTGCGAGTTGTTTTCAATAAGCGGTATCAAGGCCGTTAAAGATTCTTTCAAATCGGCCAAAACGGCTACATCTGTTTTCACGTTTTTATCCACTTCGGCTGGATCAATTTCAAAATGAATTATTTTGGCTTGCTTGGCATATGTGGCAAGGTTTCCAGTAACGCGGTCATCAAAACGCATCCCGAGAGCAATCAACACATCGCATTCATTTGTGAGTACATTGGGTCCATAATTTCCATGCATTCCCACCATCCCTACATTGAGTGGATGTGCGGTAGGCAATGCTGATAAACCTAAAATAGTCCATGCTGCTGGAATACCTGATTTTTCTACCAAAGCTTTTAATTCAGTTTCAGCTTGACTTAAAATTACGCCTTGACCCCAAATAATAAATGGTTTCTTTGCGCTATTAATTAAAGCTGCGGCTTCTTGTACCTTATTAATATTAAGGATTGGTTTAGGATGATAACTTCGAATACTAGTACATTTTTTGTAACTGAATTCCATTTCATCAAATTGCGCATTTTTGGTAATGTCAATTAAAACCGGACCAGGACGACCCGATTTGGCGATGTAAAATGCTTTCGCAATAATTTCTGGGATTTCAGAAGCTTCCGTAATTTGGTAATTCCATTTGGTAACCGGAGTCGAAATTCCGATGATATCGGTTTCTTGAAAAGCATCAGAACCCAATAAATGTTTACCAACTTGACCTGTGATGCAAACCATTGGTGTCGAATCGATTTGCGCATCAGCAATTCCAGTAACTAAATTGGTAGCTCCTGGGCCAGAAGTTGCAATTGCTACTCCAACTTTGCCAGTTGCTCGTGCGTATCCTTGTGCTGCGTGTGTAGCTCCTTGCTCGTGACGCACTAATACGTGATGTAATTCGTCTTTAAACTTGTATAATTCATCGTAAACCGGCATGATTGCTCCGCCAGGATAGCCGTAAATTACATCTACGCCCTCCTCTAGTAAGCATTTTATAACGGCTTCTGCGCCTGACATTTTATTATTTTCCATTTTCTATTTTTATTTAGCCAGTGCCTCTTGCCAATTTCCCTAGCAACGGCAATTTCAATATCAATTTCAAAATTTGTGGTAATAACAATTAATTTTTTACAATATTCATCTTGCCTTTTGAAATTGCTATTTGTTATTATTTATCAGTTACGCAACCTGTTGAGGCGCTTGAAACTGACCGAATATATTTTAGTAAAACTCCTTTTTTTATTGGTGTTTCTGGTTGTTTCCATTGTGATTTTCGACTTGCAAATTCCTCATCCGAAATTTTAAGATTGATTGTGTTTTTGACTGCATCAATGGTGATAATATCCCCATTTTGAACAAGTGCAATACCGCCACCATCATAAGCTTCGGGAGTAATGTGTCCTACTACAAAACCGTGCGAACCACCAGAAAATCTACCATCTGTAATCAAAGCAACACTTTTTCCTAAACCAGCTCCCATAATGGCTGACGTAGGTTTTAGCATTTCTGGCATTCCTGGCCCACCTTTAGGTCCGCAGTATCTAATGACGACTACATTTCCGGGTTTAACCTCCCCATTTCGGACTCCTTTAATGACATCATGCTCATTTTCATAAACAATAGCATCTCCTTCGAAATATTCGCCTTCGTTACCACTAATTTTAGCCACACAGCCTTCAGCAGCGAGATTTCCATATAAAATTTGAATATTTCCAGTGTTTTTTAACGCTTTCTGGATTTCATGAATAACATCTTGACCGTCATTTAAGTTTGGTACAGAAGCTAAGTTTTCGGCTAAAGTTTTACCTGTAACCGTCAAACAATGTCCGTGTAAAAGACCTTCTTTCAACAAATATTTCATAACAGCTGGAACTCCGCCAACCGCATGAAGGTCCTCCATGAGGTATTTTCCGCTAGGCTTAAGGTCAGCAAGCAAAGGTGTTTTGTCACTAATTCTTTGAAAATCATCTAGAGTAATTTCAATATCAACCGAATGCGCCATTGCAATTAAGTGCATTACAGCATTGGTTGATCCTCCTAAAACCGCAACCATCGTTATGGCGTTTTCAAAGGCTTCGCGCGTCATGATATCTTTAGGTTTGATATCTTTTTCTAACAGAATTTTAATGGCTTTTCCCGCATCAAGGCATTCTTGTTTTTTTTCGGAGCTTAAAGCTGGATTCGACGAGCTGTAGGGTAAACTCATTCCCAAAGCTTCGATGGCTGAGGACATGGTGTTTGCGGTATACATTCCGCCACAAGCACCCGCACCAGGACAAGAGTTTTGAATTACACCTTTGAAATCTTCGGGTGAAATCGTATTGTTAAACTTTTTTCCAAGGGCTTCAAAAGCCGATACAATGTTTAGCGATTCTCCTTTCCATTTTCCAGAATGAATGCTGCCACCGTAAACCATGATCGCAGGACGATTGAGTCGACCCATTGCCATAACAGATCCTGGCATGTTCTTATCACAACCTGGAATTGCAATTACTGCATCGTACCATTGTGCGCCAACAACTGTTTCAATAGAGTCAGCAATAACATCTCGTGATACCAATGAAAATCGCATTCCATCCGTACCGTTTGACATTCCGTCACTTACACCGATCGTATTAAATATCAATCCCACTAAATCTTCTTGCCAAACCCCAGTTTTGATGTCTTTGGCTAAATCATTTAGATGCATGTTACACGGATTTCCTTCGTATCCCATGCTAACTATGCCCACTTGAGCTTTATTCAAATCAGCTTCGGTTAAACCAATTCCATACAACATGGCTTGCGCTGCAGGTTGTGTTTCGTCTTGAGTAATCGTTTTGCTGTATTTATTTAATTCCATTATATGATTGTTTCTGTATTTTAAATTTATTCCAAAAAAAAACCTCCCAAAATAATTGGGAGGTTTTAAATATTTTTTCAATTATATTTATACCATTCCCTCTGCACATGTGATAATCACATTGACATTAATTACAGAAATTATAATAATTGAAATTCTCATGTTTTCTTTTTATAAGTCGCAAAATTATAAAAACTAATGCTACTAAAAAAACAAAATCTCAATATTTTAAATAATTCTTATAGTTAATGTCATTACTTTAACAAAACATCCTATACAATAGTAGATTGTCCTATGTAAACATTGTCGCTTTTAAAATACAAGTCGTCTTTGCTTAGAATATAATTGGCAATAAAATCGCCTACTTCATTGGTTCCAAATTTCGAGTACGGATTCAAATCAGCGGTTACGACATTTAGTTCAATTGCTTTTTGCACTGCTTCGTGCACTTTTAAAGATTCGGCATGCAAACCAAAGTGCTCCAATAACATTGCTGCTGAAATAATTGAGGCAATAGGATTAGCGATATTTTTATTTTTCCCTTCCGGAAAAGAGCCGTGAATGGGTTCAAAAAGAGCCGACGAACTTCCTAAAGATGCCGATGGCAATAAACCGATTGCGCCAGTTATAACACTAGCTTCGTCTGATAAAATATCTCCAAATAAATTTTCAGTTAAAATGACATCAAATTGTTTTGGATTGATTATAATTTGCATCGCAGCAGCATCCGCTAGTAAAAATTCTAGAACTACGTCAGGATAGCTCTCTGAAAGTTCAGTGACCACCTTGCGCCACAAACGCGAGGTTTCTAAAATATTTGCCTTGTCAACTAAGGTTAATTTTTTCTTTCTTTTTTGTGCAGTTCGAAAAGCTAAATGACTGATTCGTATAATTTCGTCTTCAGAATATTCGCAAAGATCAGAGGCAAACGTACCCGTTTCGTTGCTTTTTTTCTCACTAAAATAAGATCCGCCAGACAATTCTCTAAAAATAATAAAATCAACTCCTTCGATAATTTTTCGTTTCAACGGAGACAAATCAAGCAAATCAGCATACGGTTTCACAGGTCTTATGTAGGCATAAAGACCTAGCGCTTGACGTAAGTTCAATACTCCTTGAATTGGTCTTACTGCAGCGCTTGGTACCGTATCATTAACTGCTCCAAATAGTACAGCATCTGTATTTAAACAAAGATTTAAAGTTTGTTCAGGTAATGGATTTCCCGTCTTTTCTATTGCAATTGATCCAATTAGGGCATCTTCGAAAACAAATTCATGATCGAAAACGACACCAATGGCATACAAAGCTTTCTTGGCTTGTAAAATTACTTCTGGTCCTATTCCATCTCCTGCAAGTGCTGCTATTTTTAAGTTCATAATTTTTTATTTTTAGGGGCGATCAAAATATTTTTAATTTAAAACCAATTCTTTATTTATTTTACAAGCTTCAATAATTTGATGAATGTCCTGATCTACTACTTCTTTTTTAATATCAGCAAATTTTAAGAACTCAATGTAAACCACATCAAGTTGCATTTTAGTCAATTCATAACCTACTTTTTTTGCTCTGTAAGCCAATGCTGCTCTACCACTTCGGGCGGTCAATACAATCGAAGATTCATTTACACCCACTTCAAGCGGATCCATGATTTCATAAGTAGCTCTATTTTTTATAACTCCATCTTGATGAATTCCTGAACTATGTGCAAAGGCATTTGCCCCAACAATTGCTTTGTTGGGCTGTACAATCATTCCCATACTTTCACTAACCAATCGACTCATTTCGTTCAATTGTCGAGTATTAATATTGGTATCTAAATTTAAATACGGATGCTGTTTGAAAATCATTACCACTTCTTCAAGTGCCGTATTTCCTGCTCGCTCCCCTATTCCATTGATAGTGCATTCTATTTGTCTAGCGCCATTTATAGCACCTGCGATTGAATTAGCGGTTGCCATTCCTAGATCATTATGACAATGACACGATAAAACCACGTTTTCAATACCTTTTACATTTTCTTTGAGATATTTAATCTTTGCACCATATTCTTCTGGCAAACAATACCCAGTTGTATCTGGAATATTTAATACGGTAGCTCCTGATTTAATAACTTCTTCACAGACTCGTGCTAAGAATTCATTATCTGTTCTACCAGCATCTTCCGCGTAAAACTCTACATCTTCTACATAGGATTTGGCGTGAGCTACGGCCGCTTTGGCACGTAAAATAATATCTTCTTTGGTTGTATTTAATTTATGGAAAATATGGGAATCAGAAGTTCCGATGCCAGTATGAATTCTAGGTTTTTTGGCATATTGAAGCGCTTGTGCGGCTACATCAATATCATTTTTTACAGCGCGAGTTAATCCGCAAACTACGGCATTTTTAACAACCTTACTTATTTCTGAAACAGATAAAAAATCACCTGGACTAGAAACAGGGAAACCAGCTTCAATAATGTCTACACCCATTTCATCCAATCGATTTGCAATCACTAATTTTTGGTTGCTGTCTAACTTACATCCTGGGACTTGCTCTCCATCACGTAAGGTGGTATCAAAAATTTGAACTTTCTCTCTATTCATTTTAATTTATTTAATGTAATTTGCACAACTTGAAACAAAAATATCTTTCATTAGTTAGATAGAAAACACTATTTCCTGAAATATACTGCTCATAAGGGGTATTTAAACTTTATAAAATACTGATTAACAAAACATTAAGTTATACTATTCTACAATGGCTAACCATCAAAAAGATTTTTTATTTGTATTAATAAAGTCCCTTTCTAAATCTGAGAAAAGACAATTTAAAATTTTTGCAAGTAGATTAGAGACTAGTTCGAATACCAAGTTTATTGAGCTATTTAACATACTAGACAAATCAGAAACTTATGATGAAAAACTGATTTTAAAAAGTGGGAGTATCAAAAAAGTGCAATTGTCAAATCTTAAATCCTATTTGTACAAACAAATTTTGGTGAGTATCAGATTGAACATACCGAGTCAAAATATGCGCTACCAATTGCGAGAGCAAATTGATTTTGCAGCTATTTTGTATAACAAAGGTTTGTATAAACAAAGTTTGAAAATCTTGGATAAAACTAAAATTTTGGCTTTGGAGAATGATGAAAAGTTAATGGCCTATGAGATTGTAGAATTCGAAAAACTAATCGAATCACAATATATTACTCGAAGTATTCAAGGCCGCGCAGATGAATTAGTGGTGCAAGCGAAGGAGCTGAACTATCGCAATACTATATCAAGTAAGTTATCTAATTTGTCATTGCAGCTGTACGGCATCATGCTCAAAACTGGGTATGTAAAAACCGATGCAGAGTATACCTATATTGATGATTATTTCAAAAAACATATCGCTAAACTCGACCAAAATAAATTTGGTTTTCGAGAAAAATACTGGTTTTACAATGCTAATTTGTGGCGTAGTTTTTTGGTACAAGATTTTTTGTCTTGTTATAAATATGCCTTAAAATGGGTGACTCTATTTTACGAAAATCCAAGTATGATATACTTGAATCCCGTTTTTTTCTTAAAAGGGAATCATTACTTATTGGAATCCTTGTATATGTTGAAGTACAAAACCAAGTTCAAAGAATATCTTGAATTGCTGGAGGAAACCATTAAAGATTCCCGCTTTCCTGTAAATGATAATATTGCGAGTTTGTCCTTTTTATATGTGTACAACAATAAACTTAATTTACACATTTTGGAAGGTACTTTTGCAGAAAGTGAATATTTGATTCCAGAAGTATTGTATAAATTAAAAATGCATACTGATCACCTTGACGAGCATCACGAAATGTTGTTTTACTACAAATTTGCTTCTATTTATTTTGGTAACGAAAAATATGCAGAATGCATTTTGTACTTGGAGAAAATTATCAACAACAAAAATCTTAGTATGCGTGAGGATTTAATGTGTTTTGCACGCTTGCTGTGCTTGATAGCACATTATGAATTAGGGAAAGATTACTACTTAGAAAATCAACTCAAAAATACGTATAAGTTTTTACTCAAAATGAACGACTTGCATGAGGTACAAAAAGAAATTATCAAATTCCTCAAAAATTTAAACTCTATTTATCCGACAGATATCAAGAAAGAGTTTATCAAAATGCGAACTCGTTTTGTCGAATTAGAACAAAATACCTATGAAAAACGTGCCTTTTTATATCTCGATATCATTTCCTGGTTAGAAAGTAAAATAGAAAATCGCAAGATTAGCGTCATAATAAAGGAAAAAGCAAAACTAAACAATCGGTAAAAAAACAAAAAGGAGGCTAAAATGCCTCCTTTTCTATTCAATTTCTTTACGACCACGCAATATATCCTCAAAACTGGAACATTTTACAAACTCTTGTTCACCATCAATAAGCATTGGTAAATAAATAAATTCTACTTCTGAAAGGTCTTCTTTCAAGTAAAAAGCCATATCATCTAATT
>NZ_MTCA01000092.1:0-11821 GCF_002150205.1 Flavobacterium sp. FPG59
TTATCTCTAAAAGTGTTCGGTGAACTCGTTTGCGGGGTGCAAAGATAACTTTCGTTTTTAAATCTCACAAGCTTTTTTTAAAGTTTTTTTTTAAAGAGTAAATCTCTATTCACTTTGTTTTTCTTGCCAGTATTTTAAAGAACGTCTGCGCTATTGCGGGTGCAAAACTACAACCTTTATTCGCTTTTACAAGCTTTTTTTGAACCTTTTTTTAATCTTTTCTTAACTTTCAAACTAAAGCGCTGATTAAACGACTCTTAAAAACTAAACTTTTTTTCAGCTAATTTGAATTAAGATAGTTTTACTGTGAAATCATGACCGTGGAGGGTGTTTGATAGTTTTATTTCTATATATAGGTAGATAGACTTTCTATACTATATATAAGGTACAACTCAAATCAACTCTTATTACATTCTCGCTATTGACTCCTCTCTATTAAAGAGACACATACAATATTAAGGAAAAACATCAATTCTTTAATTGTGCTTTTTTAAGGTATACTAAAGTGGAACGGAGATCTATTCTAGAAAAAATCAAATAGCACTAACACTTATTGAAACTCTAATTTTATAGAAAGAAATATAGACTATCATTTTTTTAAATTCTCAGCTCGTTTCACCCAGGAATCGTTTAAAGTATCATAATCTATAACAATTGCTGGTTTTTGGTTTTGAAGTCTTCCAGCTTCAAACGCTCTAAATAATATAGTTTCTATTAAATAGTCTTCGTTTACGGTATATGGAGCATATTTTGTTTTAAGATTGATATCAAATAAACTTGCTGCGGTGTTTGACCAAAAAGCTTTCCAACCGCTCTTGAGGGTTTTTACAAGCTCATAGGTAGTAGTGCCTGTTTGCCTGTGAATAAGCTTTACTAATATTTGGCCTTGCTTGCGGGATAGTTTTTTGAGTTTAGCTTCGAATTCATTGCTCAAATAACCTTCGACAATCTTAAAATATTTTTTCTTTTCTTTATTCGTTTTTAAATTCGCCATGCCTTTATTAAGGTTTGTCAATCGCTCTGATGCTACTTTTGCATATGGATACACTTTATATACTCTACTTTGTAGCAATAAGAATTGTTTTCTAGCTTCTGGATCTAGTTTCTCTTTTGAAATTAAAATTTCTGGCAGTTGTATGGTGTCATTTATTTCATATTCATCTTCACCAAGTTCGTAACCTATTTTTGTAGTGTCTTGAGGTGTTGTCTGTGCATTTGAGAAGTGAACACAAAAAATAATTAATAACGCTATAAGCAATGGTTTCATGTTTCGAATTTTTAAAATCAAAATTATACAATATATGTACAAGTGTGATGCCAAATTTTTAATTTAGCAAAAAAAATATTTTATGAGTACAACAACACTATTAAATACAACTTCCTTAGCCTTTTTAGAAAAATACTTAAACAACGCCTCTCCTACGGGCTACGAAAGCGAAGGTCAGAAAATATGGATGGATTATTTACGCCCATATGTAGATACCTTTATAACGGATACCTATGGAACTGCTGTAGGAGTTATAAACCCTGATGCTCCATATAAAGTAGTTATTGAAGGACATGCCGATGAAATTTCATGGTATGTAAATTACATTACTGAAGATGGATTACTGTATGTGATACGCAACGGTGGATCTGACCATCAAATTGCTCCATCAAAGAGAGTGGATATTCATACTAAAAAAGGTATTGTAAAAGGAGTATTTGGCTGGCCAGCCATACATACAAGAAGCAGAGCCAAAGAGGAAACTGCTAAAGTTGAGAATATTTTTATTGACATAGGTTGTGAGACAAAAGATCAAGTAGAAGCTATGGGTGTTCATGTAGGCTGTGTAATTACGTATCCAGACGAATTCATGATTTTAAATGAAAACAAATTTGTTTGCAGAGCCATTGACAATCGAATGGGTGGTTTTATGATTGCCGAAGTAGCTAGAATGTTGCACGAAAATAAAATCACACTACCGTTTGGTCTTTATATTACCAATTCTGTGCAAGAGGAAGTGGGCTTGCGTGGCGCAGAAATGATTACTAAAACCATACGACCAAATGTTGCTATTGTAACCGATGTATGTCATGACTCAACCACGCCGATGATTGACAAAAAAATAGAAGGCGACACAAAAATAGGTAAAGGACCAGTAATTACCTATGCCCCAGCTGTACACAATACACTGCGAGAAATAATTCTTGATACAGCTATTGCAAATGAGATTCCGTTTCAAAGATTAGCTTCGTCAAGAGTAACGGGCACAGATACTGATGCATTTGCCTACAGTAACGGAGGTGTAGCATCGGCTTTGATTTCTTTACCACTACGTTACATGCACACTACAGTAGAAATGGTTGATCGGTCTGATGTAGAAAATGTGATACAGCTTATTTACAAAACCTTACTTCAATTAAAAAACAACGATACGTATTCTTATTTTAATGAGTAGTCGTATCTATTTAAAAACAACTCAAAACCTTCCTTGAGTTGTTTTTAAATTTTTCTTCGCTATCTGGTTAATTCCCGGATAGCGAAGAAAAATTTACTCAACTTAGTTTGTCAAAAAAGTTAAAGCTCCATGATATTTTGGATCCAATGCGTATCAGATCCATTAAATAAGACTACTTGACCATTTTCATGAAACAATTTGAATCTGCTACTATAATAAATTCGTGCTAGAATTTAACTAAATATTTACGTTTAGGACTCTTGTGTTACACTCTACTCCTTTTGAAAAAGAATATATTCTATTTAGCCCTGATAGCAGCGGCATCCTTTTATCCCGATTTTTTTTCGGGATGAAAGATATAGCGGATAGCAGGAGGAGTTTTACTTACTAAGAAAGAAGTACTGCTCCTAAAAAAGCTTTTTAAAACTCTGTGCGAATTGTTTTTTGATATCCTTTCTAAATTCCTAATTTGCGCCCTTAAATGTATATGAAGATGAAGGTATGTATTGCCGAAAAACCTAGTGTGGCAAGAGAAATTGCAACTGTACTGGGTGCCAACACTAAACGAGATGGATATTATGAAGGAAATGGTTATGCGGTTACCTACACTTTTGGACATTTGTGCACGCTTAAAGAACCTAATGATTACAAACCCCACTGGAAAAGTTGGGATTTGAATAACTTACCCATGCTTCCTGAGAAATTTGAAACCAAAGTGGTGGAAAATTCAGGAATCCAAAAACAGTTTAAAATTGTAAAACAATTGTTTGACCAAGCAGAAATGGTTATTAATTGTGGTGATGCCGGCCAAGAAGGAGAACTCATTCAGCGCTGGGTTATGAACCAGGCGCACTATAAAGGAGTGGTGATGCGACTTTGGATTTCCTCTTTGACAACCGAAGCTATTAGAGAAGGTTTTCAAAACTTAAAACCCTCCAGTCAATACGACAACTTGTTCTATGCTGGTTTCTCTAGAGCTATTGGTGACTGGTTGCTGGGTATGAATGCCACTCGACTGTACACTGTAAAACATGGTGGATACAAGCAAGTGTTATCTATAGGTAGGGTACAAACCCCTACTCTTGCTATGGTTGTAGAACGGTATAAAGAAATTATGAATTTCAAGCCACAACCTTACTGGGAATTACAAACCATGTACCGTGAAACCCTTTTTAATTATGAAGAAGGTAGGTTTTTAAAGAAAGAAGAAGGTGCAATTCTGGCTCAAAAAGTAAAAGAAAGCCCGTTTGAAATTATTGCTGTTGACAAGAAAAACGGCAATGAGTATGCTCCAAAATTATTTGACCTTACTGGATTACAAGTGTATTGCAACACTAAATTTGGTTTCTCAGCAGATGAAACTTTAAAAATAGCACAGCTGTTATACGAACAAAAAGTAATTACCTACCCTAGAGTAGACACCACTTTTTTACCTAATGATGTGTACCCAAAAGTGCCTGGTATTTTACAAAAATTAACGGCTTACACACAATTGACCGCGCCCTTACTGAATAAAAAAATAAAAAAATCAAGTAAGATTTTTAATGATAGTAAAGTTACAGATCACCATGCTATTATTCCCACGGGTGTACAAAATAACTTGTCCTACAATCACCAGCAGGTATACGATATTATAACCAAACGCTTTATCGCTGTTTTTTATGACGATTGTCTTGTGGCCAATACTACGGTGCTGGGTAAAGCTGCCGATGTAGTTTTTAAAACAACCGGTAAAATAATTTTAAAGAAAGGATGGAGAGTTGTTTTTGAAGATCCAAATGCCAAGGAAAAAGAAACCGATCTTTTACCCTTATTCACCATTGGCGAAAGCGGCCCTCATGAACCTTCTTTTTTAGAAAAAGAAACGAAAGCGCCCAACCAGTTTACCGAGGCTACCTTATTAAGAGCCATGGAAACCGCCGGAAAACAAGTTGAAGATGATGACCTGCGCGAACTTATGAAAGAAAATGGTATTGGCAGACCATCAACCCGAGCTAACATTATTGAAACCTTATTCAAGAGGCAATATATTATTCGTAATAAAAAACAGGTATTGCCCACTGCAACCGGCATTCAACTGATTGACACCATTCAAAATGACATGGTAAAATCAGCAGAACTCACGGGTTCTTGGGAAAAACAACTTCGGGATATTGAAAAAGGAACGTATTCTGCCGCTTCATTCATTAATAATATGAAACAAATGGTAGGAACACTTGTTGATGAAGTTCGTCTAGAAACTCGTCGTGCCATACATGCAACACCACTGCATGAAGAAAAGAAAATTGCAAAACCCGTAAAAAAATCACCTGACGGAATTGCACAACAAAAATGTCCGAAATGCAAACAAGGATCTTTACTAAAAGGAAAAACAGCCTACGGTTGCAGTGCGTATCAATCTGGATGTACTTTTTTATTACCTTATGTTTATGCCGAAAAAAAGATTTCAGAAAATCAATACTTGCGCTTATTGCAAAAAGGATCTACCGTAAACTTGAAAGATTTTAAAACACAATCCGGTACAGTAGAAGGATTATTGCGTTTTGACGAAAATTTCCAACTTATACTTGAACAAAAGAAGACTTTGGCGAAAGCCGTTCCTGACGAATTATCCTGCCCGAAATGCAAAAAAGGAACCGTCTTAAAAGGAAAATTAGCCTATGGATGTAGCCAGTATAAAGTAGGCTGTACCTTTAACGTAAGTTTTATTAAGGTTCGGGAACAGTTAAACGGAGTCGCAGCCACAAAAGATCTTGTACACCAAATTCTTAAAAGCAATAGTTAGTTTTCTGGAGCTTAATCCAGCTATCCGCTATATCTTTTTATGATTAAAAAAAATCATAAAAAGGATGCCGCTTCTATCTGGGCTAAGAACGACAAGTAAACTATAATTGGCAATTAAATATTTCAACAGAAATCACATCTTTTTTATAAATTTGTAAGGCACAAAATATTCATCCTTAAATACATTCCATGAAAAAATCAGCCCTAATTATCTTGTCCGTAATATGTATTTTTAGTTGTAACAAAAACCAAAACAGCGAAAAAGAAAAAATTAAAGCAGCCCAATGGATCATAGGAAACTGGAAATACAAAACAGCAACCGGAACCCTTACTGAGAACTGGACAAAAGGCAATGACAGCACTTTACTAGGCACCTCATTTTACATACAAGACAAGGATACCATACACCATGAAACAATTGTACTGCAACAAAACGGTGATAATCTCACTTATACCGCTACAATTAAAGGACAACATAATGATCAACCTGTTGTTTTTACTTTAAATAGCGCAACAGAAAAATCAATGGTTTTTGAAAACCCGAAAAACGATTATCCTAGAACTATTACCTACCAGCAAGTGTCATCCCAATCTATAATTACCAAAATAAGCGGAATCCAGCAAGGAAAACCTTCGTCTGAACAGTTTGTTTTGAAAAAGTAGTTAGAATCTAATTTCAGTTAAAACTCTGTAAATTAATTTTTTGTATGATACAGCCCTAAGAAATTTGATAATTTTTTACTTAACTATTCATATTTATTCTAAATAATTTTAATTCTTCAAAAAGGGTTTCTATATTTGCAACATATTATTTTTATTTAATCTAAATAAGTAGCTAAAAATAGAAATTCAAATACTATTGACATGAAAAATAAACTTTTTGTTTCGTTGGCCTTTGTAACAACAATGTTAGTAAGTGCACAGCAAAAAAATACCTTATTAGAATCCACTTTTTGGAAAACAAAACCAGATGTGAATATTGTAAAAGCTGAAATAGAAAAAGGAAATGACCCAGCGGGACAAACAGCAAATGCATTTGATGTTACCGTAATGGCAATTAACAATGATGCGCCAGAAGCGACTATAAAATACCTTTTAGAACAACCTGGCAATGAGGTCAGTAAATTGACACATGACAATCGTATTTATTTACATTGGGCAGCAAACAAAGGGAATACGGCAATTGTAGAACATTTAATTGCAAAAGGGTCTGATATTAATCTAGAAGACAGTAAAGGTGAAACCCCTCTTACTTTTGCAGCAATTGGAGCCCAAAGCAACACGGCACTTTACGAAGCTTTTTTTAAAGCAGGGACAGATCCTAAGAAAAAATATAGAGACGGAGTAAACTTGATGCACATGGCTATTGCTGGTGATAAAAGTTTAGCACTTACAAATTATTTCACTTCAAAAGGAATGTCTTTAAAAGATACTGATGCTGATGGAAACACCGCTTTTGATTATGCTGCAAGATCAGGAAATATAGCCTTGCTAAAATCACTTATTGAAAAAGGAGTAAAATATACCAACAACGCATTACTTTTTGCTGCTCAAGGATCAAGAAGAGAGGTAACTTCAATAGAGACCTATAAATATTTAGTAGAAGATTTAAAACTTAAACCTACTACTGCCAATAAAAACGGAGAAACGGTTTTGCATTTTTTAGCAGGAAAGCCAAACCAAATTGAAGTAATCAATTATTTTCTGGCAAAAGGTGTTCCTGTAAACACTAGTAATAATGAAGGAAATACTCAGCTCATGGTGGCGGCAGCAGCCCGAGACATAGCTGCATTAGAATTATTGTTACCACTTGTTTCAAATATCAATGCTCAAAATGAAAAAGGAGAATCGGCTTTGACGCTTGCTGTAAAATCGGGAACTCCCGAAGCAGTTACAGTACTACTAAACAAAGGTGCAAATCCAAAAGTATTAGACAAAGATCAAAACAATTTAGGGTACTATTTAATTCAATCCTACAGGCCAATGGCCGGTAAACCAGAAAACGCAAACGGTGCCGTTCAAGATCCATTTGATTTGAAGATGAAACTTTTACAAGAAAAAGGACTAGATTTAAATGCAACTCAAAAAGACGGCAGTACTTTAATCCATTTTGCAGTTGCAAAAAATGATTTGGGTTTGGTAAAAAAATTGTCTTCTTTGCCAATAGACTTAAATTCAAAAAACAAAGATGGATTAACGGCACTTCACAAAGCCGCCATGATTGCAAAGGATGATGTTATGTTAAAATATTTATTAAGTATAGGAGTAAAAAAAGATATTACTACTGAATTTGATGAAACGGCATACTCTTTGGCTAAGGAAAATGAGACGCTTACCACAAACAAAATTGATCTAGAATTTTTAAAATAAAAATATGAAATCCATACTTAAAATATCGTTAACCCTATTATTATTGTGTTTTACAACAAATCAAGCAACTGCTCAAAGTAGTAAATACAAATGCATGTTACAAATGTCAAACTATATGGGCGAAGGAGCGTACATTGTAGTTTCACTAGTGAATGCAAAAGGAGAATACGTAAAAACGCTTTATGTAATGGGCGATGATAAAAAATGGTACAAAACATTAAAGGAATGGCACAAATTTTATGCTAAAAAACCTGAAAATTTAAGTGCTAAAACAGGCGCATCTGTAACAGGAGGCGACCGTAGCATCACGACTATCGAAATTGAAGATGCTAAAATCAATAAAGGATTTAAATTGCGTTTTGAAACAGCTGTAGAAGATCATAAATACCACACCACCGATATTGAAATTCCACTTACCACAGAGGGTATTGCGGCTAAAACTGAAGGTAATAATTACATCAGATATGTGCGTTTAAATAAAATTTAGTACTCCTATAATACTTCAATTCAAACTAATTGACCCTTGCTTTTTAAATGAATGCAAGGGTCATTTTTAAATAAATCACATACTTTAATCCAATGTCTAAGATATAATTAGAACGGATAAGTAACTATTTTCATATTATGACTCTCTCTTTTTGGCGATTATCACATTTAGCTCTAGCTTTATTCTCGGCGTTGTTTTTAATATTAGCATCAGTTACAGGAGTGATTCTTGCTGTTGATGCTATTCAGGAAAAAACTCCACCTTACAAAGTTGCTAATTTTGATACCCTCACGTTAGACAAAACTATTACAGCAGTTAGAAACGTTTACCCAGAAATAACTTCGGTACGTGTAGATCACAATCAGTTTGTAATTTTAGAGGGAATAGACGGTCAAGATCAAGATATCAACGCATACATAGATCCTAAAACTGGGAAAATCCTTGGGAAACCCGAGAAAAAAAACGAATTTATCCTATGGACAACTGCCCTTCATAGGTCTTTATTTTTAAAAGAAACCGGAAGATTCATCGTTGGTTTTATCTCCTTGTTACTGGTTTTAATCAGTATTTCAGGATTAGCTCTGCTGATCAAAAGACAACAAAGTTTTCGTAGTTTATTTTCAAAAATTGTCAAGGAAAACTTTGCTCAGTACTACCACATTGTTTTAGGAAGATGGTCTTTGATTCCGATTCTAATACTTGCCATTACAGGAACTTTTTTGACACTAGAGAAGTTCAATTTTTTTATGGATTCTGCTGAAACAGAAACTAAAAATACAACTACTATAACTCATACTCCAACAAAAAAAACAGCTCAATCATTTTTTAAAAACACCTTACTGAGCGATATTCAAAAAATAGAATTTCCGTTTTCTGATGATCCTGAGGAAAATTATATTATAACTTTAGGTGACAAAGAAATTGAAGTAAATCAATTAACTGGAGCGGTAGTACGCGAAACACCTTTTCCATTACAAACGCTTATTTCAAGCTGGAGTCTCAATTTACATACCGGGAGAACAAGTATTTTATGGGCATTAATACTGGGTTTTGCAAGTATCAACATATTGTTTTTTATCTATTCTGGGTTTGCCATGACACTCAAACGTAGATCAAGCAGAATAAAAAACAAGTTCAAAAAAGACGAAAGTAACATCATTATTTTAGTAGGATCAGAGAATGGTAGCACACTCGTTTTTGCAAATGCGATTCAAAAACAACTTATTGCGGCAGGAAATAAAGTCTTTATAACGGAACTCAACTCATATCAAACCTATCCTCAAGCAGAACATATATTGGTTTTTACTGCAACGCATGGCTTAGGTGATGCGCCTGCAAATGCTACTAAGTTTACATCACTAGTAAATCAAAACAGTCAAAACCAAAAGATAAATTTTTCAGTATTGGGTTTTGGATCTCGTGCTTATCCTGACTTTTGTGAATTTGCCTCTACAGTTGATCGTATTTTAGAGGAGCAAGACTGGGCTGTACGATTACTCGATTTACAAACTGTTAATGACAAATCAGTTACTGAATTTATAGAATGGGTACGCTTGTGGAATGCCAAAACAGGAATCCCGCTGGCTACTACCCCATCTTTATACAATGCTGTACCAAAGGGATTAAAAAAACTTATTGTACTTGATAAAACAGAAGTCACTCCTAAAGACCAAACTTTTATTATGAATCTAGGATATGCCAAAAGAAACAAAATAAAATCAGGTGATTTGCTTGCCATTTATCCTGCAAACGACAATCAAGAACGACTGTACTCAATAGGTATGCTACAAGACAAGATCCAACTTGTAGTAAAATTACATCCGTATGGTTTGGGTTCTCGATATTTGTATCACTTAAAAAAAGGAGATGTTTTTGAGGGTAGAATATTAAGTAATCCGTCATTTTATTTTCCTGTACAGGCTACAAAAATTGCAATGATCTCAAATGGAACAGGAATTGCTCCGTTTTTAGGAATGATTGACCAAAATAAAACAAAAGTTTCTACCTATTTATACTGTGGTTTTAGGAAAAAAACCGAAACCGTACAAGGGTATGAATTTTTCCTAAATGAAATGATAGAAAAAAAGAGGCTAACAGAATTTCATGTAGCGCTATCTCGTGAAGAAAATGCTATGTATGTCATGGATTTAATTCAGCGTGATGCTTCCTTTTTTATAGATTTACTAAGTTCTGGCGGAGTAGTCATGATTTGTGGTTCACTAGCCATGCAGCAAGATGTAGAACGTGTTTTAGATACTATTTGTCTTGCACATTCTGGAGTTGGAATTGCCTTATACAAAAATAAAAATCAAATTCTGTCTGACTGCTATTAAAAAAAATACCTTGCTATACGCATGTGCTTTGCGTGAGTGATGGCAGTGGAGCTCTTTATAGAAAAGCCTTTTTTGGGGCTCTTCTATAAAAGCGGGAACGAACAGCACGACCCTCAGTTTCGTCCTTTGGAAAGAAACTGAGGGTCACGCCCTAACAAAATTAATAAGTAATGATTCCATTTCGTTTATTTTTATTGCTAGCAACCTTATTATTAGGCCAAAACCTAGAGGCACAAGTTCTAAAAAAAAGAACCACATTATTGATGGGTGGTCGCTTTGACATTTCTATAGTGGCTCAAGATACTACAACAGCTGTACAAAGTATTGATGAAGTTGTTGCCGAAATTACACGAATAGAGAATTTGATTTCGGACTGGAAGCCTACATCGCAGGTGTCAGCCGTGAATCAAAATGCGGGTATAAAAGCTGTAAAAGTTGATCGTGAAGTTTTTGAACTTACGCAGAGAGCCATTCAATTATCAAAAGAAACACAGGGCAGGTTTGACATCAGTTTTGCGGCAATGGATCGAATTTGGAAATTTGATGGATCCATGACCGAAATGCCTACAGAAGAAGCTATTAAAAAATCGGTTGAAAAGGTAGGTTATGAAAATATCATTTTGGACAGTTTAGAGTCTACCATTTACCTCAAAGTAAAAGGTATGAAAATAGGTTTTGGCGCCTTAGGCGAAGGCTATGCAACCGATAAATGCCGAACCATAATGAAATCTAAAGGTATAAGTGCTGGCATCATTAATGGATCTGGAGATATGAGTTTGTGGGGAAAACAGCCCAATGGAGAATCTTGGAAAATAGGAGTTACAAATCCATTTAAACCTGAGAAAGTCATGACTATTATCCCTATTTATGATGGTGCAATTACGACATCTGGAAGTTATGAAAAATTTGTAATTCTTGAAGGCAAACGCTATTCTCATATTATAAACCCTTTGACGGGATATCCTGCAACGGGGTTGTGTAGCGTAACAATTATAGGTCCAAATGCTGAAACAGCCAATGGATTAAGCACCTCTATTATGGTCCTTGGTCAAAAGGAAGGATTACAGTTGTTAAAAAGTTATCCGGACTATTCGGGTATTTTGATATTAGATACTGGAAAAACCGTTAAGACGAGCACCTTTAAAAAAATGAAAAAGAATTCATTTTTACAATTGAAGTAATACAGACATCTCGTTTTATGATTCTGGAAAATAAACTCATTAATACGCTCTCGAAAATCACTTTTGCAGATTGCCTTACCTCTTATTTTTAAGAAGCGTCATTTAGAAGTCAAATCTTGTCGATTTTGAAACCTTTTTTTACCAATTCAAGGGTGTAATTAAGACTCAAAAAGTTAAGTTAGACTTTTATTCTTTTACAAAAACTATTTTAATTCACTACAAATC
>NZ_MTCA01000308.1:0-2838 GCF_002150205.1 Flavobacterium sp. FPG59
AAAATAAAGTTTTTTATTTTTGCCAACAAATTAAATTCTAAAATTAAAGATTATGTCAGACATTGCATCAAGAGTAAAAGCGATTATCGTAGACAAATTAGGCGTTGACGAAAACGAAGTTGTAACAGAAGCAAGCTTCACTAATGATTTAGGAGCTGACTCATTAGACACTGTTGAGCTTATTATGGAATTCGAAAAAGAATTTGATATCCAAATTCCAGACGATCAAGCAGAAAACATCGCTACTGTAGGTCAAGCAATCTCTTACATCGAGGAAGCTAAAAAATAATAAATCAAACACCCGCTTGCATTCATGTGAACGGGTGTTATTATTTTTTTAAATATTAAAATTAAGATTGAACTTCAATCCAAAAGATATTATTGTATTACCCATAGCTATTTTGTAGTATTTTATACAGTATCAGCGTGGGTTTTATTTGTTTAAAGATAACATAACAAAGAATTTATGGAATTAAGAAGAGTTGTGGTAACAGGATTAGGCGCTCTTACCCCTATTGGAAATACTGTACAAGAGTATTGGGACGGGCTAATAAATGGCGTTAGCGGAGCTGCACCTATCACTTACTTTGATGCCTCTAAATTTAGAACTCACTTTGCATGCGAGGTTAAAAACTTTAATGTTGAAAATTTCATTGATCGTAAAGAAGCCCGTAAAATGGACCGATACGCTCAATATGCCATGGTTGCATCTGAAGAAGCAGTATTAGACGCTGGTTTTGATATGGAGAAAATTGACAAAGACCGCGTGGGCGTTATTTGGGGATCAGGAATTGGCGGATTAGAGACTTTTCAAATTGAAGTTCTTAATTATGCTTCAGGAGACGGGACGCCAAAATTTAATCCTTTCTTTATCCCAAAAATGATTGCTGATATTGCAGGTGGACATATCTCCATTAAATATGGTTTTAGAGGACCTAACTTTACAACTGTTTCTGCATGTGCTTCTTCTACAAATGCCATTATAGATGCTTTCAATTATATTAGACTTGGCCATGCCGATGCTATGGTTACAGGTGGCTCTGAAGCTGCGGTAACAATTGCTGGTATGGGAGGTTTTAATGCTATGCACGCACTATCAACAAGAAATGACGATCCAAAATCGGCCTCAAGACCAATGGACAAAGACAGAGATGGTTTTGTTCTAGGAGAAGGAGCGGGTGCCTTGGTTCTTGAAGAATACGAACATGCTGTTGCTCGTGGTGCAACCATTTATTGTGAAATAGGTGGTGGCGGTATGTCGGCAGATGCTTACCACATTACAGCTCCACATCCAGAAGGACTTGGTGCTAAAAATGTAATGCTAAACTGCCTTAGAGATGCTGGATTAAAACCTACCGATGTAGATGGTGTAAACATGCACGGAACATCTACTCCACTTGGTGATATGGCAGAGTCAAAAGCAATTCTTCACGTATTTGGCGAACATGCCTATAGCATGAATTTAAATTCTACAAAATCAATGACAGGTCACTTACTAGGTGCTGCTGGTGCTGTAGAAACTATATCTGCTATACTTTCATTAAAACATGGCTTAGTACCTCCTACTATCAATCATTTTACAGATGATGAAAACATTGATTCAAAATTGAACTTTACATTTAATAAAGCTCAAAAAAGAGATATGAATGTAGTGATGAGCAATACATTTGGTTTTGGAGGCCACAATGCATGCGTTTTGGTAAAAAAATTAGATATCTAATTGTATGAATATAATTAGAAAAATATTTAAAAAATCCCGTTCGGCTACTGACGGGATTTTTTTTGATTCTATCCAGAAAATCCTAGGATTTCCTCCCTTAAATCTAGAATTTTACACCAAAGCTTTCACCCATAGATCATCTAATAGACTTGATTTATCTGGCAATCCCATCAATTATGAACGCTTAGAGTTTCTAGGAGACGCTATGTTAAGCGCGGTTATTGCTGCTCATTTATTTAATGAAGCACCAGCAGGTGACGAAGGATACCTTACCAAAATGCGCTCTAAAATAGTAAGTAGGGAACATTTAAACGAGCTTGGCAAAGACTTAAATTTAATTCAATTTATAGAAAGTAAAGTTCCTGTTCAACATTTTGGAGAAAATATTCATGGTAACATTTTTGAATCTCTAGTAGGTGCTATTTACCTTGATAGAGGCTACGAGTTTTGTGAAAAATTCATTAGAAACAGAGTAATCACTCCTTATGTAGATATTGCTCGCTTAGAAGGAAAAGTTATCAGTTATAAAAGTTTAGTAATTGAATGGTGCCAAAAAGAGAAAAAAATATTTCATTACGATATTTTTGATGACAACTCTATTGATGGTCAACGCTTTTTTGGTGTTAAACTTAGTATTGACGACAAAGTCATTGCAAAAGCAAGGGCTACCTCTAAAAAGAAAGCAGAAGAAAAAGCTTCCCAACGCGCTTATTTTGCATTTCAAGAAAAAATGGACAGAAAATAATACAATTTTCTATAAAACTATATCGTTTTCGTTCATAAATTAACAAAAACATCTTATTTAGAAGACTATACACTTCAATAGAAATGCTATATTTACATCTTATTTTTTGATGAAATGGCAAATCTTAAACTTAATTTAGGTGAATTTGATGCAATAGACTATCATCTTATTGCTATACATACCTCATTAGAAGATTATCGATTGGCTTATTTTATAAATCAAAAATTACCTATCAATTTGAGTAAATGTAGCAATGAAATTCAAATTAAGATTAAAGAGGGAGAAACAAATTTTTCAAGATTTTTCTATGAAGGCCCTGAAAATGAAATTTCTTGGGATTTAATCCAAAATAAGAATGAAGTGCTACAAGAGA
>NZ_MTCA01000180.1:0-6422 GCF_002150205.1 Flavobacterium sp. FPG59
ACAAAAAGAATTTTCTCAAAATTTATTTTCTGATATCAAGATGGATGTAGCTACAAAAGTATTTTTATTACCTGAGTTTAAAAAAGTAGACTACTTTTTTAAAATTGAAAATACAGATGACACCTTGAATTTAAACGAAATAAAAACACTATTAAATACCATAAATAACGTTTCTGCGGTTTACAGCGTAGAGACAACTAAAATAAAATCTAAAAACAATTTAATTTTTTAATACAAATGCTTACAAACAAAAAAACTAAAATTGTAGCTACACTAGGGCCAGCATGTAGTACAAGAGAAACCATCAAGGACATGATTGATGCAGGAGTCAATGTGTTTCGAGTAAATTTTTCGCATGCAGACTACGAAGATGTAAAGCAAAAAATAAATATTATTCGCGGGTTAAACAAAGAGTTTGGATATACAACAGCAATCCTTGGTGATTTGCAAGGTCCTAAATTGCGCGTAGGTGTTATGGAAGAAGGCGTAGTTGTTCATGACGGTGACTTAATTACTTTTACTACAGCCGAAGACATCTTGGGTACGGCTAAAAAAGTATTTATGAAGTATAAAAACTTTCCAAATGATGTAAATCCTGGAGAAAGAATATTACTTGATGATGGAAAACTTATTTTTGAAATTGTTGAGACTGACAAAATATCTGAAGTAGTTGCAAAAGTTATACAAGGTGGGGAACTTAAATCTAAAAAAGGAGTAAACTTACCTAATACAAAAATCTCTCTTCCAGCTATGACTGAGAAAGATATTGAAGATGCTATTTTTGCCATCGGACAAAATGTAGATTGGATTGCATTATCGTTTGTAAAAACACCACGAGATTTACAAGATCTACAAGAATTAATAGCAGAGCACTCTGATTATAAAATTCCTATTGTTGCAAAAATCGAAATGCCTGAAGCATTAGAGAACATTGATAAAATTGTAGCCTATTGTGATGCACTTATGGTAGCTCGTGGAGATTTAGGAGTAGAATTACCAGCTCACGAAGTGCCTTTAGTTCAAAAAGAATTAATCCGTAGAGCAAAAACAGCTCGAATTCCAGTAATTGTAGCTACCCAAATGATGGAAACTATGATTACTAGCTTGACTCCTACGCGTGCAGAAGTAAATGATGTTGCAAACTCTGTAATGGACGGCGCAGATGCTGTAATGCTCTCTGGTGAAACTGCAACTGGTAACTACCCTGTTCAAGTTATTCAAAAAATGACTCAAATTATTGAAGCAGTTGAAGATTCTCCGCTAATTCAAGTTCCACAAAATACCCCTCAAATTAAAACAAAACGTTTTATTACAAAAACTATTTGCCATCACGCTGCTACCATGGCTAATGTGATTAAAGCAAAAGCTATTTGTACGTTGACAAATAGTGGTTATACTGCTTTTCAAATTTCGGCTTGGAGACCTAATGCACACATTTTAGTTTTTACATCGAATGAAAGAATCCTTACTCAGCTTAATTTATTGTGGGGTGTAAAATCATTCATGTACACTAAAGATGTAAGTACTGACGATACAGTAACAGATGTAAACGAGATTGTAAAACAAAAAGGCTTTGTTCAAAAAGGAGATTTCCTTATCAATCTAGCAGCAATGCCTATCAAAGATAAAGGAATGGTAAACACCCTGAGAGTATCTGAAATAGAATAACACTAATTACAGCCTATCTAAACCATTCCATATTTTATGTGGATGGTTTTTTTTTGCTAAAAAACCAAAATCATAAGTATGAATTTACAGTAAATTCAATTATATTTGAAGGTAAATAAAACACAAAAATTATGAGTTTGAATTCAAATAATCCGTTTTTAAATAGTAAAAGATTTTCAACTGCTGTTTCAAAAAGTGAAGAGATAAATCAAGCAACAATCATTGACTACAATGATGAAATGACCATTTCTGGCACAATAAACAAGAGCTTACTATTGTTTATGATTCTAATCGGATCGGCTACGGTAATCTGGTGGCTTACTTTTAACGGAATGAATCCACTTGTTCCAGCTATTGGTGGAGCCGTAGTAGGCTTAGTACTTGTGCTTATAGCCGCTTTCAAGCCTCAATACTCTCCCTATCTTGCTCCTGGTTATGCCATTTTTGAGGGTTTATTTATTGGTGCAGTATCCGCAATTTTTGAAGCTTTGTATCCTGGCATTGTGCTTCAGGCTGTTGGTGCTACTTTTGTAACATTTATGATTTGCCTCGGTCTGTATAAGTACAAAATTGTACAAGTTAATGAGCAATTCAAATCTGTAGTTATTGCTGCAACACTTGCCATAGGAACGTACTATTTAATTTCATGGTTACTATCAATGTTTACTAGCTTTGTTCCTGTACACCATGGAAACTCTTGGATTAGTATAGGAATTAGCGTATTTGTAATAGTAATAGCTGCCTTAAATTTATTTTTAGATTTTGATAAAATTGAAAAAGGAGTTCAAGAGAGAATGCCAAAGTACATGGAATGGTACGGCGCAATGGGTTTAATGGTAACCCTAGTATGGCTCTATATTGAATTTCTTAGATTGCTCAGTAAATTGAACAGTAGAGACTAAATAAAAATTCCCACAAAAAAACCTTTCCATTTTATCTTGGAAAGGTTTTTTTTATGCTGCTCTTTCAAAGGCTATGTAATGGCTTAACTCTCCTTTGCTATTAAATAACGGATATCCTTTAATTAAACAGGCATATACTTCCCCATTTTTTTTATAATTCATTACTACGTTCTCAAAAGGTTCTTGAGCCTCTATCGCTTTCTTAATTTTACTTGATGTAATTTTATTAGTAACTTCACCTTGAAACATTTTTGGGCTTTGACCAAGGACTTCCTCCTCAACATAACCATTCATTTTTACAAGATTATGTGAAGCAAAAACAATTTTGAGATTAGCATCGGTAACAATAACAACATCATCCCTTAAAATAGATTGCAAATCCCAGTTTGTATCTTTCCATTTATTACGTGTAGCTAAATCTTTTATTCTAGCGGTATCTATAAAGGTATTTTGCAGCACCTTAGTATATTCATGATGGAAATCAAAAGAATACAGCGGCAAAGTTTTGATTCGCATGCAGTTATAAAATCTTGAAAATGCGGCGTCGTATTGTGATAAATTACTCATGGTGTTTACATTATTGGTCAAAAGTATATTTATTTATAATAAAAAAATATTATTTTACCAACTTTAACCATTGTTCAACTACAAATAAGAGGCTAGAATTCAAATTTTAATTGAACAACAACAAACTTTTTCTCATCAGTGTTTAAGTTATTGATTGAAATCCCCAATAGCCGTACCGAATCTTTAAGCCGTTCTTGATACAATAACTCTTTAACAATTTCTAAAATAAGAAATTTATCAGATATAAAATAAGGTAACGTTTTGCTTCTTGTTTGTTGTGTAAAATCACTGTACTTTATTTTTAAAGTCACCGTTTTACCAGAAACGTTGTGTCTTTTCAATCTTTTTTCTAATGAGGATGCAATCATTTCTAGTTTTTCTATCATAAAAATTTCTGATGATAGATTGATATCAAAGGTATGCTCTGCTGCCACGGACTTTGCTATTCGGGAACTTTTTACAGTGCTATTATGTATTCCTCTAACTACATCATGATAGTAGCTACCCATTTTACCAAAATGTTTTTCTAAAAAGGCTACTGATTTGTCTCTTAGCTCTAGTCCAGTAAAGATACCTAGTTGATACATTTTCTCAGTAGTAACCTTACCAACTCCATAAAATTTCCTAATAGGTAAAGCCTCAAGAAAAGAAATTACTTCATCAGGATTAACTGTTTTTTGGCCATTTGGTTTGTTATAATCACTAGCAACTTTTGCAACAAATTTATTAATTGATATCCCTGCAGAAGCGGTAAGTCCTACTTCATTATAAATTCGGGCTCTAATTTCTTGCGCTAATAAGGTTGCACTCGGATTTCCCTTTTTGTTTTGGGTTACATCAAGGTAGGCTTCATCTAGAGATAATGGTTCAACAAGATCTGTATAATCGTAAAAGATTTTCTGGATTTGTTTTGAAATCTCTTTGTACCGATCAAAACGTGGTTTAACAAATATAAGATCAGGACAGTTTTTCTTAGCTACGATACCACTCATAGCACTTTTAACGCCAAACTTCCTAGCTTCATAGCTTGCTGCAGATACAACACCACGCACCTCAGAGCCGCCAACAGCAATAGGTTTTCCTCTTAAGGCAGGATTATCCATTTGTTCTACAGATGCATAAAAAGCATCCATATCTACATGGATAATTTTTCTATTTGACACTTCTTCTTGCATCTAAGTTGCGCATTATTCAATTACTTAAACTTTTTTATGACTATCATCCTTAGCATTATCTATTTGTAAATAGTTTTCAATAACGGCTGTTTTATTTTTACTCTCCGTTGGGAAAAAGAAACTCAAAGGTTTAGTTTTAAAATGCCTCCATATAGAGTTTGCTATATGCCTCAATTCAAACCAAGACATTCCTCTAGAACGAAAAGCAAGACCTAAAGAAAGACTAAAACTGACCAGGAAATTGATTAATCCTATAATTCCAATACCAAAAACACCCCAAAATAGCATATTTTGACTTACTTGATAGTTAGATCCATATAACGCTAAAGCAAGATTCCCACTAGCAAAGGTAATGTGTCTAATATCTAAATTCAACCCTACAAACAACCCAAATGAAGCTGTGCTACCCATGAAAATACCAAACCAAAAATTTGAAATAATACCAGCCCAGCGTTTTTCATATAATTTTGATAATGCCAAAGTCTTCTTGATCCCTAAATTACGTTTCAAAAAAGGATTCTCAGCAATTCTATAATAAACCTGATTGTGCTTGTCCCTATTTGCAACACTACCTGTAATAATACCTGATAAAAATAAGAAAACACCCGCTATAGCGGCATGCAGGATCGCTAAAGAATGAATTGGACTTAAATCTTGAACTAAGTTTTCCCATTTTGATCCAGCAATATTATAATTAAAATAATAATCTATGATCCATATACCAAATAACGAAACTGGAAACGCCATAAGAACGTTTCCAACAAAGGCTATAAATTGAGAACGAAAAACACGAGCAAATAAAATGGAAAAAGCCGTATATTTTTCTATTTCTTTCCCTTTTTTGGAAGCACCATCCTCTAAAGCTTTTATCAATGCTGATGCTGTCATTGCCGGTTGCTTTGTGGCTAATGTAAATCCCAAAACATAAATTAAGATAAATCCAAATGCATAATTCATACTATACAAAAAAGCATGACCAAAAAGACTAGTTTCTACTTTTGAAAGAGCAATCTTAATCAAACACAATATTCCTACTATAAAACCACCTCCTGTTGCAGTCCGCAACATTTTAAAATATTCTTTTCGGGTTTCGGTTATGTAGTGCTCACCTGTTTTAGCCGTATGCTGAGTGATTTCATAAGATAAAAGTTGTGTACTCTCCGCAATAAATTTTCGAATATTACTCTTATAACAGTTAAACTGAATTAATTGTATACCAAGTCGTATTGTATTTGTTGTAGTTCCATTTACATCCGAAACAACTATCAAGGAAATTAAAAATTCTAAACGTTCTAACTGTTGTTTTATTTTTAATAGATTTTGGTTCACACGGAGCGATATCCCAAACTTACTACTATTATGAAACGCCTTATTGACAAAATCCAAACATTGTTTATGCAAGACTAAAAGTTGTTGATAAGACAAATCATCAGGAGTGATAAAATGTTCTTTTAATTCTAATATTCGATACTCAATCAAAAATAATTCTTTTTCAAAAGCAGAAAAAGGACTTTGTAATTGCTCATATTCAGGAACCATCTTGATCACTTCCCTTTCCATGGCACGACCGCTAACACGCTGGGTAATGACATGCATGGACATCATCACCTCAGACAAGGCAAAATTAGCGGGTCCTGAGCCATAAATGGTTTCTAATTCTAATAAATTGAATAAATACTCTAACTGAATGATCGGAATAGTACTAATCCAATCTCCATCTGTTGGCAAATAAAATATTTGGTTCAAGACAAACTCTAAACTGTCTTTTTCTGGTTGAAAGGGTAAAAACTTAGCTACAATACGTTTCTTTAATTCAAAAATAAAATCTACATCTTGCAATATGGCGGCGTCCGAAAGTACCGAATTGAACTTTAAATTCTTTAAAACTAATTTCAAATACAAGGAAAATTGTTCACAAAGAGATTGATTTTGTTCTAAAAAAGAAATCAATTCCTGCAAGTCAACCGTTTTGTTTACGTCTTTTCTTAATGGTCTTAGTACACTTACCAACTGTACCAGGAGTTCATAAGACACATTAGGAATAAAATCGCTAGAGTCCTTCTCAAAAAAATTTCTGAAAGTGGTTTCGAACGTTGGCATACCTTTAGGT
>NZ_MTCA01000135.1:0-8486 GCF_002150205.1 Flavobacterium sp. FPG59
ACCTGAAGTCAGTAATAATTTTAAGAATTATAAAGTTGAGCACGCAAAATCTTATGGGTTTTCTGCTCTAAATGAAATTGAAAATGATTTTGAATTTATCAATTTTGACATTGAAGAAGATGTTGAATTTGGTGATGATTTAGAAAAATGTTTCACTGGAGTTAGTTCCAATTTTGATTTATTTTCTTATTCCAAAAATCAAAAAATCTACAATAAAACACTTTTTTGTATCCTACAAAAAAGTATTCCTTTATACGATCTTTTCTGTAACTGGAAGCTTAATTTAAGTTAATACAATATTCATAACTGTTTGCTCTATACAAGCAAATTAATATTGTTATTAACTTAATTTAGAATATAATGAATTTAACTTCATTGCGATTTGTAGAAGAAGCAACTCTTCACAAACTATCGCATTTTCTACCTGCACAAAATCCGTTGAAAGACTTTGTGCATCACAATACATTACATGCTTTTCAAGACAAAGACTTCTTTACTGCCTTACAAGAATCATCTGAAATATTTGGTTATAAAACGTTTTTACCTCTTTCTGATTTCAGAAACAAGCTAAAAAACAACCAAATAGATGCAGCAATTCTAGATAAAATTATTTACCAGAAAAAAGGAGAAGACCACTTTTCATTTTGGAAAGAAAATGTTTTACAAAAAAATTACGACGAAGCCATTCATCCTAAGATTGGAAAACTTAGAAGTCTTTGGAAAGAAAAATACGCCATAAACTTAGACAAATCCACGCATGGTATTCTTTTTAGAATCTTATGTAGTTACTTAGATCAAGGTATTTCTGTTTGGACTTTTCCTGTTCATAAAGACGGGTTTTTAGCTTCCATAAAAGAATTAGACAAAAATGGTGTTTTTAGTATTTTCTCAACGGCAAGAGCTAAGAAATTACTAGAAGAAGACACTTCCATTTATAAATTACTTCAAATTTTAGTTGGAGAAGGTTTGTATTTTGAAAATTATCTCTTTGATCAACAATTTTCTCATCCTGGATGGAGCGGCATGATTGCAACTTTAGAAGGCAATCCCACTTCATTATTAGATGAAAGAAAAATAACTTTAAAAGAACTTATTACTTTCGAGTTACTTTTAGAAATTGACGCTTTAGATAAAAAATTTGGTGGAAATTGGGAACCTTTAACCTCCAAAATCACTTTTGATGCCGAAAATTTATTTTCTCAATCGGCCTATTCTGAATATTTTGAAGTGCTTTCTATTTGGCAAGAAGCTTTTGAATGGACCTTTTACAACCAAGCCTTAACAGGTTTACAACATAAAACAAGTGTAAAAACGTCAAAAGAAACTACAAAATTTCAAGCTTTCTTTTGTATGGACGACAGAGAATGTTCATTACGAAGACATGTAGAAGCTTTAGAGCCTCATGCCAAAACGTTCGGAACTGCTGCGTTTTTTAATTTCGAATTTTTCTATCAACCTATAAATGGAAAATTCTTTACCAAATTATGTCCAGCACCTGTAACTCCAAAATTTTTAATTAAAGAATTACCGAGAAAAAAGAAAAGCGCTAAAGATTATCATTACCATAAAAAATCACATTCTTTAGTATTTGGTTGGCTTATTTCTCAAACTTTAGGATATACCTCAGCGTTTAAATTGTTTTTAAATATTTTTAAACCGAGCATGTCACCAGCCACTTCTTCATCTTTTAAACATTTAAATAAGAAATCGCAATTAGTTATTGAAAACAACAATCCAAAGGAAACTATTGAAGGTTTACAAGTTGGTTTTTCAGTGGAAGAAATGGCAAACAGAGTGGAAGGGATTTTAAAAAGTATTGGTTTAGTGGAAAACTTCGCACCTCTTGTGTATGTGGTTGGCCACGGCGCAACTAGTGTAAACAACACCCATTTTGCCGGTTACGATTGCGGTGCGTGTAGCGGAAGACCAAGTAGTGTGAATGCAAAAGTATTAAGCTTCGCAGCCAATCATGCAAAAGTTCGTGAAATTTTGGACGAAAGAGGTATTCTTATTCCAGCTGAAACTCAGTTTCTACCCGCTTTACATGATACAACTAGAGATGAAATTGTTTTTTACGATGAAGAATTACTTTCACAAATCAATACATTTTCACATAAAGAAAACAGCAAAACATTCACAAATGCCTTAGCCAATAATGCCAAAGAACGCTCTAGACGATTTGATACCATAAATTCTAGCGAAAGCATTTCAAAAGTACATGAGAAAATAAAAAATCGTTCGGTTTCACTATTTGAACCTCGACCTGAATTAAATCATGCGACAAATGCCATGTGTATAGTTGGAAGAAGAAGTGTTTCAGATCATGTGTTCCTAGACAGACGTTCGTTTATGAATTCTTTTGATTATAAAGTTGACCCAAAAGGCGATTATTTAGCTGGAATTTTAAATGCCGTAGCTCCTGTTGGTGGCGGAATTAATTTAGAATATTACTTTTCTAGAGTCGACAATCATAAACTCGGCGCGGGTTCCAAATTACCTCATAATGTAATGGGATTAATTGGAGTTGCAAATGGAATTGATGGCGATTTACGACCAGGTTTACCTAGTCAAATGATTGAAGTTCACGATCCATTACGATTATTAATTGTAGTAGAACATTTTCCTGAAATTGTAAAATATGCCATAACAAAATCTCCTGCAACTTACGAATGGTTTATCAATAATTGGGTGAATTTAGTTGCCTTAGATCCAGAAACTAAAGAACTATATCGTTTTGTGAATGGTGAATTTGAAATTTACAAACCTGTTTCTTATAACATACAAACTATCGATAACTCTTTGGAATATGCGATTACGAGTTCGGAAAATTTAAACATAACGCTACTAAAATAAGATGATGACAAATGAATTTTTATTAGTATTTATCATTATTCCTATTGTAGGATTTTTGATTAGTTTTTTTATTCCTGAAAAGAAAGAGTCTTGGCTATCTTGGACGGCATTTACAACCGTTTTTGTTCAGTTTTTAGTCTTATGCGTTTTTATTTCCTATTGGATAATTAACGGCAGCAAAGATTTAAATTTATTCGAAATATCGTTAGTCAAAACAAATGACTACGACTTCTTTATAGATTTTTATTTCGACAAAGTAACTGCGGTGTATTTATTCATAGGTGCTTTGTTAACCTCAATGATAACAACATATAGTCGCTATTATCTACATCGAGAAAAAGGATACAAACGCTTTTTTATCACCGTTTTATTCTTCTTTTTTGGATATAATTTAGCCATTTTATCAGGGAATTTTGAAACCTTATTTATTGGTTGGGAAATTATCGGAATTTCATCATTTTTACTAATTGGTTTTTACAGAGAACGTTATTTACCTGTAAAAAATGCCTTCCGAGTATTTTCAATCTATAGAATTGGTGATGTTGGAATTATTTTAGCGATGTGGGCAAGTCATCATTTGTTTCATGAAAACATCACTTTTATCCGACTGCATAATTACGAATTGGTCAACGAACATTTGCAAAATCACACCTTAATTGGTTCGTTTATTGCCTTATGTTTGGCGTGTGCGGCTGCAGTAAAATCTGCTCAAGTACCTTTTTCTTCTTGGTTACCAAGAGCTATGGAAGGTCCTACGCCATCAAGTGCTATTTTTTACGGTTCACTTTCGGTGCATTTAGGTGCTTTTTTAATGTTACGAACCATGCCTTTTTGGGAACACCAAACGTCTATGCGAATTGCCATTGGCGTAATGGGTTTCACCACAAGTATCATTACCACTTTAATTGCTAGAGTACAATCCTCTGTAAAAAGTCAAATTGCTTATAGTTCGATTTCTCAAATTGGATTGATATTTATTGAAATTGCATTAGGATTCGAAACATTAGCTTTATTTCATATCGCTGGAAATGCGTTTTTAAGAACCTATCAATTATTGGTTTCACCATCTGTGGTAAGTTATTTAATCCGAGAACAATTTTACAATTTCGTACCTAAACAAGTAAGCAAAAGTATCCTTCCTAAAAAATTAGAAAATGCTTTATATGTTTTAAGTATCAACGAATTTTATTTGGAAAAAATAATTAGAATTTTCCTTTGGAATCCATTAAATACGATTGGTAACAAATTAAATTTCTTAAACTTAAGAAAACTATTCTTCTTGTTTTTAAGCACGTATTTAGTTGGAAGTATCGCTTTGTATTACAAAAATTCCATCCCAAGTTATGTAACTAATTATTTACCTGAAATTTTCGCTGCGATTGGATTAGTATTCGTTTTCAAAGCCTTTTCAGAAAGAAAAAGTCCGTTTGTAGCTTGGTTACTAATTGTTTTTAACCATTTCTGGATTGTGTTAGCCATTTTGTTTAACGAAAAAGTAAGTTATTACGAAATATCCCTTTATATCACAGGAATTGTAATTGCGGGAATTATTGGTTACATAGCTTTATTGAAATTAAAAACAATGGAAAAGAGAATTTTATTAAGTCAACATTCTGGACACGTATATGAACATCCAAAATTTGCTTTCTTTTTCTTATTAGCAGCACTTGGTGTTACAGGTTTTCCAATTACTTCCACTTTTATTGGCGAAGATTTATTGTTTAGCCATATTGAAAGTCACCAAGTAGTTTTAGCTTTTTTAGTGGCAAGTAGTTTTGTGGTTTCCGGAATAGCTGGCGTTAGAATTTACACCAGACTTTTCTTAGGCACACACATTAAAACCTATCACGAATTACCTTATAAATCATCATAAGAAGAAATAAGATTATAGACGAAAGATAATAGACTTTTCGCAAATATTTAAATTATCAATATAAACACATTCATTTATATGAACTCAAAAATAAAAAAATTCATCCCAGCAGACGGAATTGCGGGATTAAAAGAAAATTTCTCATCAGATGCTATATCTGGTTTTATCGTATTTTTATTAGCGCTTCCTTTAAGTTTAGGAATTGCCAAAGCATCAGAATTCCCACCAATTATGGGATTAATTACTGCCATTATTGGTGGTTTATTAGTCAGTTTAATTTCTGGTTCACGTTTAACTATAAAAGGACCAGCGGCTGGATTAATTGTAATTGTAGCTAGTGCTGTAGCAGAATTTGGAAAAGGCGATCCGATTTTAGGTTGGAAATTAGCCTTAGGCGCAATGGTTATTGCAGGTTTTGTTCAAATTTTATTTGGTGTTTTAAAACTTGGAAAACTAGCCGATTTCTTTCCGCTTTCAGCCATTCATGGTATGTTAGCCGCCATTGGAATCATTATTATTGCGAAACAAATTCCGGTTTTATTAAATGACAATCCAGCTTTAGCAAAAGGAAAAGGTCCGTTAGAATTATTAGCTAACATTCCGAATTTCATTATGAATTTAGACTATAAAGCTACTATTATTGGTGTGGTTAGTTTAGCTATTATGTTAGGTTGGCCGTATATCAAAAACAAGTACATCAAAATGTTTCCAGCGCCACTTGTAGTTTTATTATTCGCTATTCCAGCTGAGTTATATATGGATTTCGCACACACTGAACCTGCTTATTCTTTGGTAAAAATTGGAAATTTAGTAGATAATATTAATTTCAATGCTAGTTTTGCTGGTATTTCACAAACAGGAACGTTTATTAAATTCGTAATTATGTTTGCTTTGGTTGGAACTTTAGAAAGTTTATTAACCGTAAAAGCTATTGACTTAACGGATCCTTTCAAAAGAAAATCGGACGCCAATAAAGATTTAATTGCGGTTGGAATTGGAAATGTTTTCGCTGCTTTTTTAGGCGGTTTACCAATGATTGCTGAAGTAGCACGTAGTTCTTCAAATGTGAACAATGGTGGAAAAACTCGTTGGGCCAACTTCTTTCATGGTTTTTTCATTTTAGCTTTTTTATTAGTCGCTTCACCCTTATTAGAAATGATTCCGAATGCCGCATTAGCAGCCATGTTAGTTACAGTTGGAATAAAATTAGCACATCCAAAAGAATTCATTCATACCTTTGAAATTGGAAAAGAACAATTAGCCATATTTTTAGTGACTATTTTCTTTACTTTATTTGAAGATTTATTAGTCGGTATCGCTGCTGGTATGATTTTAAACATGATTATTCACTTATTACACGGAACTCCAATTTCATCATTTTTTAAAGCGCCAACTGAAGTCGCTTTCGAAGGAAATGAGTATTTAGTTACGATTAGTAAAGCGGCAATTTTTACTAATTTCTTAGGAATTAAAAGAAAATTAGAAGAAATTCCATACGGATTTAACGTTACAATCGATTTAAAAAAGACAAAAATTGTAGACAATTCAGTTATGGAAAACTTAGAACATTTCGTTCATGATTATGAATCTAACGGAGGAAAAGTAACCATTAAAGGATTGGAAGATCATACGGCTTTTTCAGCACATCCAAAATCTTCAAGAAAAAATTTAAATTTCGTTCATTAACAAATGAAAAAATATAATAATTTCTTAGTAGCTCTCATCGGGCTACTAGGAATTCTGTTGCCAAATAGTTCAAGCGCACAGGTAAAAACAAATAATAACGATGTTTGGTTTCATTATGTTGGAAAAAACATGTTAAGCCAAAAGTTATCGTTTACACTAGAAGCCACTATGCGATATGCAAACGGAGTTTCAGAAAAACAACAATATTTTGTGAGACCCTCTTTTGATTATCAGTTTTCTAAAAAATTCAATGGTAGCATTGGTTACTCGCATTACAGCACGTATGTATATGGAAGTCCGGCTTTAAACAAAACAGACATTCCGGAAGATCATGTTTGGATTCAAGGAACTTTTGTACACACGAAAGGAAAATTTAAATTCACACATCGTTTAAGAGATGAAAATAGATTTGTTGGAATTGCAGTTAAAAACGGAACCGATTATTCAATTGATCATTACGATTATAGAAACAGATTGCGATATATGTTTTTGATGAATTATACTTTAACGAAAAAGGAAGATAAAGTCAAATTATTTGGAATTGTTGGCAATGAAGCCTTTTTTAATTTAGGTTCAAATGCTGGAAAAACCTTTTTTAATCAGAACAGAATTATTGGAGGTTTAGGCTATAATATTGATAAAAACCAACAGATTCAAATAAGTTATATCCATCAAAATATTTGGAATTATACGAATACGTTACAAGAAAGTAATCCAACCGTTAGGATATCCTACGTCACTAACATTAGTCTGTTTAAATAAATGTATACTTTGAAAGAAGTAGTGTTTTGATCAAATAAGAGATCTATATTTCACATTCCTATTATACAAAAATGATGGAACACCATTGACCAAAACCCTTTGTAAGCTATAAATTTGTACTAGTAGATTAGGGAGTATTTATAAAACAACATCCTACTAATTTCTTATAAAACCCAATAACGAAAGTTATTGGGTTTTATTTTTTTTACATTTCACCCAACAATTGAATCACATCTTCTACTTTAAACAATTGAGTTCCTTCGTTCATAGTTGCTGCAGAACCACAAGCAACTCCCATTTGTATCACTTCTTTTAAAGTTTTGTTTTGAGACAATGCCCACACCATACCACCTACCATACTGTCGCCAGCTCCTACAGTGCTTTTCTTTTCTACTTTTGGTGCTTTAACAAAATGAGTTTCGTCTTGCGTTACCAAAATAGCTCCATCAGCCCCTAGTGAAACGACAACAATTTCAGCACTTTTCTTTTCTATTAATTGTTTAGCTGCTTTTTCAACCTCTGGTAATTCTAATCGATCTACACCAATTAATTTTGCTAATTCTCCAATGTTGGGCTTTATCAAGTAGACTCCTGTTTCTAAAACTTTTTTCAGTGGTTCACCAGATGTATCTACAATAACTTTGATGTTAGAAGCTTTTGCTATTTGGGCTATTTGTTGGTAAAAATCAGTTGCTAATCCTTCATTTAAGCTTCCACTTATTACCAAGTAATCCGTTTGCAACGTTTTTACTTTTTGCAAAATTTCATCTTGTTCAGCTGGAGATAACTCGTTTCCGGGAAAACCAAAACGGTATTGTGATTGTTTTTCAGAATCAAAGGCAATAAAATTTTCTCGTGTCCAGCTTTTCGTTCTTATCAATTCAGATTGCAAACCTTCTTTTGTAATTAATTCTTCGAGCAATTCACCAGAAGAACCACCAGAAGTAAAAATGCATTTGGACGTTCCTCCTAATTTTGCAATGGCTTTAGATACATTTATACCGCCACCACCAGCGTCATAGCGCGGTTTTCCGCATCTAATTTTTTGCTCAGCGATAAGTCCAGTAAAATGAGTCGATTTATCTAAGGAAGGATTTATGGTTAGTGTTACAATGGGTTTCATTTTCATGTAATCAAATTAAATTGTTGAAAGAAATATAAATTTAGTCAAAAAAAAAAGCGAAATCTATATAGACTTCGCTTTCTTTTTACAATTTCCTTCTATTATCATCAGAATTTGTATCAATCAACTTATTATAAGGGTCAACGCCAACTTCTGTAGGTTTTTCGCTTACCATTAACACCACTGTAT
>NZ_MTCA01000090.1:0-11920 GCF_002150205.1 Flavobacterium sp. FPG59
ATTTATCTCCTCTAAAAATTCATAACATGATATTAATTCAACAACCATAGAAACAAAAACTTTTCTGCCTTCTATTATTTTTGTATTATGGGATCTAACTATTTGAACAACTTTCTTTTCATTATCTAATGTTTCTTGAATTACTGAATCATATCCAGTAATTTTCATTTCATTTACATTTTCTTTATGCAGTCGAAGCATCTCGAAAAATTGACTTTCAAATTGTTGAATTTTAAATTGATCTTGAACTTGTTTATTGGCTTCATATTGGGCATAAAATGCAAAGCCAGCAGCAAAAACCGCAAAAACCGCTATAAGTGGATTAAGAATTCCCCCTATATAGTCACCGTATGGACCAATTTCGCCATAATCTTTTGCGTTATCCAAAACATCAATTGAATGAATTGCAGTGAAAAAGAGCAGAACTAAAAAGGACAATAAAAGAATAAGTGCTGCAATTAATAGTTTACTATATGTTTTAAAAAACAGACCCTTTCCTAAAATGATTGACACTAAGATGATTGCTGAAAAAATGATTGCTACTAATGCCATTATAAAGCCTGTTTAATTAAACTCATGATGTACTCTAAATTTTGGGTGTCAGAAATAGATAATTCATAATCACCATTACCATAATGCCCCTTTGAGGAAGCATCAATAGTTAAATTTTTGGGATCATCAAGCGTTGTTTTTTTCATGTTAATCCAAAAGATGAGGTTCTTTTGTTGAATGCGTATATCCACAATATTGTTCTTTAATTTGAAAGCGACATACATTTTTTTAGGGACAACTTCAATATCTGATGACAATTGCAGAATTGCATTTTTGAAGGTTTCATACAATTCAATTATTTCATCACTTTTACCAGTGATATGGTCTTCCTCATTATAGATTTTGATTTCTTGAGTTACTTTGCTGATTTCGGAATTGTCATTGTTTTGCACCTGTTTTATACTAGGTGCCGATTTTGATTTTTTGATTGGGTTAATTACAATTACATCATTTTCAAACTGCTTGATTTCCCATAATTCAATGGATAAATCTTTGAAATTTGAGGATTGTTTTTGGAAATCGGTGAAAGAAGGAGACACGAATATGATTCGGCTTTGTGACCAATCCACATCGGAACGTTTTAGCGTTTCTTTTTGGGATTCGTTGTATTCCACAATAAAATCAGCTTTGTATTCGAGCATTAAGTTGAGGTAGGAAACGCCTTGGTCAATAACACTATAATTTTGGCTGCGCTTGTACTCGATAATTACAAAAGCATTGCTTTCTTCGTCAAATGCTAGAGTATCAATTCGGTTGTTTTTGATAGTAAACTCCGACTTAATAAATTGCAAATTAGTTAGTGCAATCAAATTAGCTTCGAACAAGTTTTGTATTTCTTTTTCAAGCTTAAATGGTTTTTCTTTTAAGCTGTTTACTTGGTTATTTTGGTTTTTGTATAGGTACATTGACGGTAATTATATTAAGCTTAATTTACGCATTAAGTCATGTAAATGTTCTGCTTTAGCATCATTTACAAGAGTATGACTATGGGAAGTTTGATAGGTCGATGACCATATTAAATCTGATGAATATTTGGCCTTAATGTTTTGCACTGCAAGGACCGTATTCCCTCTAGTACGGGTTGCACAAACGAGTACATCTGGTTTAAATGTAACCATAATATCATCTAAACGACGCTCTAACCCCGAATTAGGGTCACCCATACTTTCTAAAGCATAAATTTTACCCTTTATTTCAAGAATTAGTCTAAAATCAATAGTTAGAGCCGATGGGTTTTTATTGCAGTGAACGACACGATGACTTGCATAAGTACTCATTAAAAAGTTGGCTAAACTTAAAATGGAGGATGATTTCCCTTTGCCACTTGCATTCCATATTCCTATTATAGTACTCATTAGTTTGTAATTATTATTTGTAATTCTATTTACAATTGCCCTCCAACTCCTTTAAATTTGTCGACAAAGAAGCTAATTTTCTGGAATACACTTTGTTTTTTCGTCAAATACTGAGGATTTAAAGGACTCATTTTAGGTAAAATTGCATTGAGTTCAGTTCCGTTTTCATTGGCAAATTCACGCTTTAAAGATGCTGTAATATATCGTTTTGCTTCTTCCTCATTTAAGTTTTCATCTGTAATTAATTCTGAAGCCTCTTTTTTTTGTTTTTCCTGAGCATATTTGAAGAATGAATCTATAACATTCGCTTTATCTTGAATGGTTTCGAGGTCTGTTTCATTTATAAAATCTACTACTAAACTTTCTTTTGCTCTGTTGCCTATACTTGCACGAATCACCCGGCGGATTTCTTCTATCAAGGTGGCTTTGTCTTTATTCTTTTTATTATGTTCAAAAATCAATTCAAGAATATAATCAAGGTTAATTTCTTGTGATTTTAGCAGGTCTATTTCAAAGACTACATCGTCCCAATCGATTGTTGAATCTTCTAATTCTTTGCCGTTTTTTTCTCGTCTTAACCAATCACGTATATCATTATAAGTAGAGCGATAATCTTGAATTGTTCGTTCTGGCAGCAAGTTTATCTCTTGCATTATTGCTATATCTTCGTCTGTTACGAAGTAAGTTTCTTTAAATTCCTGGATAGCTTGTGCATCATTTACATCTATTGTTTGAAGTGCTTTGAGATTTGTGAACTCATCGTAATTCTGTAGGATGTTTTCCACTCGTAAGTACTCTCCGAATAATTTTGAGAACTCTTTTTTGTCTTTTTCCTTTACTATTTCATCGGGGTTCGGGAACTTTTCATTTAAGTCTTTTACAACATCCTTGAAACCTCTTCGTGCTTGTCCCGTTGCAATATCCGTAAAGCCTTCTAAATATTCTTTATAACTCTTTTCGAGGACTACATTTTTAGTATTTTTGTCTCCAAATAACGTTATGGCATCAACAGTAGCGGTTTCTAAATCTCTGAAAGTAATAATGTTTCCAAATGTTTTTGTGGCATCATAAATACGGTTGGTACGAGAAAAAGCTTGCATTAAACCATGATAACGCAGGTTCTTATCTACAAATAAAGTATTAAGCGTTGGAGCATCAAAACCAGTAAGAAACATACCAACTACTATGATTAGGTCAATATCTTTACTCTTTACTCGTTTAGCAAGGTCACGATAATAGTTTTGAAATTCTTTACTGTCGACTCCAAAACTGGTTTTAAACATTGCATTATAGTCGTTTATTGCTATAGTTAAAAATTCTTTAGCACTGCTATCCATTGCAGATGGCTCAAAGTTTTCATCTACTATTTCACCAATGGCACTCTGTTCTTCATTGGCAGCGTAGGAAAATATCGTTGCGATTTTTAAAGGCTTTTCACTGTCTTTTTGCTGTCGGTTTAATTCCTCGTAGTAACATTTAGCTGCATCAACACTGCTTACCGCAAACATGGCATTAAAACCTTTGTTGCCTCCTTGATTTCTATGTGTCTTTATTCTAAAATTTTTTAGAATGTATTGAGAAATTTCTTTGACACGAGCAGGACGCAAAAAAGCTTTTTTATTTTCAGCTGTACTTAATTTTTTATCGTCTTGCTCAGTTTCAATACCCTTAAACTTAGGACGTACATCATTGTAATCTACTTTGAATTTTAGTACTTTTTCATCTCTAATGGCATCTGTTATTACATATGAATGTAATTCGCGACCAAATACGCTAGCTGTTGTTTCAGCACCTAAGGCATTTTGAGGAAATATCGGCGTGCCTGTAAAACCAAATTGATAGAATTTTTTAAATTTTTTGTTAAGATTCTTTTGTGCTTCACCAAATTGAGAGCGGTGTGCTTCATCAAAAATGAAAACCACTTGCTTTTGATAAATAGATAAATCACTCTCGGTTTTCATTAGATGGTTTAACTTTTGAATGGTTGTGACAATAATTTTATTATCCTCTTTTTCAATATTTCTCTTCAAACCTGCGGTACTATCTGAGCCATTGACACTATCTGGAGAAAAGCGCTGGTATTCTTTCATAGTTTGAAAGTCCAAATCTTTACGATCTACCACAAAGAAAACTTTATCAATGAAATCCAATTCTGTAGCTAAACGAGCCGCTTTAAAACTTGTAAGCGTTTTACCTGAACCTGTGGTGTGCCAAATATAACCACCACTTTCTACTTTAGACCAAATTTTGGATTGAAATGAACTTGAAATTTTCCATAACATTCTTTCAGTTGCTGCTATTTGATAAGGTCTCATGATCAGCAGTGTATCACTCGTATCAAAAACCGAATAGGTGAGCAATACATTTAATAAAGTGTGTTTTTGAAAAAAGGTTGTCGTAAAATCTTTCAGGTCTTTAATCAATGTATTATCCGCTTTTGCCCAGTTCATGGTAAAATCAAAGCTGTTTTTATTACGCTCTACAGTGTTTGCAAAATATCGGCTGTCTGTTCCGTTGGAGATTACAAAAATCTGTAAGTATTTGAAAAGAGAATTAGTGCTGTTAAGACTCTCTTTTGTATAGCGATGCACTTGGTTAAATGCCTCACGAATAGCTACACCGCGTTTTTTTAATTCTATTTGCACCAAAGGTAAACCGTTGACTAAAATTGTAACATCATAACGATTGGCATGCGTTCCTTTTTGTTCAAATTGTTTAATTACCTGAACTTTATTACGAGCAATATTTTTTTTATCTACTAAGTAAATGTTTTGGATATGTCCATCATCAAAAACAAAATCGTAGATATAATTTTCATGAATTTTTCTTGTTTTTTCAACAAGGTTGTCACTTGGTTTATCCAAATACTCCTCTACAAAACGAGCCCATTCGCTATCTGAAAACTCCATGTTATTAAGAGCTTGCAATTGTACTCTCACATTTGCCAACATAGCTTCGATAGTAGTTAGGCTTGGATTCTCATACCCTTGATTGATTAAGTCTTGGATAAATTCTTTCTCCAGAGCCGCCTCCGTTTGATAGACAGTAGGTGCTTCATTTACTTCTGAATATTTGGTGTATTTATCTAAAACAATAAAATTATTAGATTCTGCTATGGTTTTATACTGTGTCATCTTCTGTTACAAGTGGGATAATAGTTGATTTAAAGCTATACATTCTTTTTATTTCTTCTACCAAAAAGCCCAGCACTCTCTTATCATTATCGTCTAGTATTGAAATTTCTTCACCATGATGTTTTGAATGGCTACAAAGATTAATTATACGGTTATAATATCCTTCTTGGGAACCCTCTGTCTCATTAGGTAAAAGATTTTTCCAATGAACATAGCCTAGAAAAGTTGATGCCTTTTCTAGAATGTTTCGAAGAAAGCTAAAGTGATATTTTCTAATATCATTTGACTCTATAGCCTTTTCAATTTCAGATAAAAGGAAAAGATGGTATGAAAATGGGGAGTCATTGGATTGATCAACTAGTGAAAAAGTACCATCTATCAATTTTTCAAAACGCCATTTTCTAGAATGTTTGACTCTGTAGCCAGAACTTGAATCAGCGTTGTTAAATTCATTGAAAAGTACATTATAAAATAATGGATTATGTGTTGTAATGATAAATTTCAATTCTGATTTACTAGATTTTATCAGTTCAGCGATATTTACAGCCAACTCAATTAGGTGTGTGTCATCTAGTGAACTTACTGGATCATCAATAAATACGTATTGTAAATCATTAAATTGTTCTGTTTCTCGGTCAGCTTCCTCTACTACATTTAATACATTAATTGTTTGCTCTAATAAACTGTAAAAAATACTCCAGATAAAACAGCTTTCTTCTCCTTTAGATATTTTTACAAAATCTGAACCTGAATTATCTCCACGTTCAAATGAGAAACGAACTTCAGAATAAGCAGGAATTGTTATATCCCTATCTTCAATATCCTTAACAACATATTGCTCGTTAAACCGAGGTGTTAATTTATCATTTGTATAGCGTTGAAAATGGTTCGTTATATTAGGCTCTTGTCCTTGATCTTTAAGGATCCAACGTGTATATCCGTTGGGTTGAATTTTCAATTTTCTATCTATATCGTTATCCAAATCATTATCCCAATAAAATAAATCTTCGGTGAATGCATTATAATAAAGTATTTTGACGTCCGATTCATCTTGCACTTCTTCATCGCTCTCTTTTGGGGCTATCAATTCTTTAAACTCACGTGAAAGTCTTGTTTTACCTGTGCCATTAAAAGCATAAATCAATTGCACTTTTTTATTAGCATCCTTAAGAGATGATGCTATTTCAGTTAATGTACCCATATTATGCTTTTAAATTATTCTTCGGAAATGTTAGTAACCTACTTCGGTAATATTCATACTGCTTTTTCCGTAGCGCAATCTCCTTTGGCAAAACTTCACTTATAGAGTTAGTAAGGCTGTCGAATTTGTCTAAGATTGTAACTATACGTTCTTGTTCTTCTGGGGAAGGGACAGGTATTATTACATTACTTAAACCTTTGGAATGAATAGCAGAAATTTTACCAGAAGAAATATTTCTTTTTATTTGATCATGGTATTGTTTAGTACGTGTAAAATATGCAAAATATTTAGGGTTTAATGAGCTCTTGTATGAAAAACAAGCATCATGTATAACCACACCTTCATCACCTAACCAAGCTGTTCCCTTTCCTAAATCTTCAATTGTTTCTCCTGCAGCAACAATAACAACATCACCTTTTTCAGCAACTCTCAGTTTTTTATTTTCAAATAACTCATCGCTAATAAAAGACTTGCTTTCATTTGCCCAAGTACCATAATGGGTATACATTTCACCATAATGTATGCAAGGAACACCTTCTAAAATCATATCGGCCTTTACAAATCTTTTACCTCTTTGAAATTTACCTATTTCAATCAAAATCTTCCACTCTACTTCCTCGTTTTCAAAGCTAAACAATTGCTCTCGATAGTAGCTATTCTGCTTTTTACGAGCTGTAAACTCTGCCGTAAGCTCTGATGTAAGCTCTGATGTAAGCTCTGTAAAAGTATCTAGAATATGGACAATTTCTTTTTGGACTTCGAGGGGCGGGATGGGGATCGGAACCTTGTTAAGAATAGTTTGTGTCAAGCTTGGTACACCACCAGCCATATTTAATTCTTCAAGATGTTGCGTTTGTAGATAGTAGTATACAAATTTGGGTTCGGTTATGGTTATATTTATATCTGTCCAGAATATTGTGTCAACAGTCCAAAATGGAACATTAACATAATACAATTTGCTAAGTGAACCTTTTCTGGGTATGAGAACAGAAGGCTTATCATAAATAGGGGTGTCGATAAATGTCATAATTCCACCAGACCCGTACACTGGGATATTTCCAGCTTGAAAGCTTTTATAGTCCTTACCATTTTTAATGGTCAAAACATCCCCCAAAGTCCTCCACTCAACCTCAATACCCTCTAACAATTTCTCTAAATAACTCATGCTTGAATTTCGTTTATAATTGCATCTATGTCAGCACGTAACTTGTCTATTTTTTCTACTGTTTTAGAGACTTTCTTATTCAGCTCAGCTATGTTAATCTTCTCTCGGTTGTCTTTTGGTTCTACATAAGAACTAACTGAAAGATTATAATCATTTTCAGCAATAGTTTTATTGTCGATAGATTTTGCAACATGTTCTACATCTTCTTTGCTGTCAAATAACTCCATTATTTTTTCAATATGTGCATCAGTCATCATATTGTTATTTGTTACCTTCTTGAAGAAATCTTCACCACTTGCATCAATAAACTGTGTGGTAATATCGGTCTTATGTTTTGAAAGTACCAGAAGGTTTACCGCTATAGAAGTTCCATAAAACAAATTGGGTGCTACAGAAATGATAGTTTCTACAAAGTTATTATCAACTAAATACTTTCTAATTTTTTGTTCGGCACCACCACGGTAAAAAATACCAGGAAAACAAACTATAGCTGCTCTTCCTTTACTGGAAAGATAACTTAGTGCATGCAGTACAAATGCAAAATCTGCTTTTGATTTAGGAGCTAGTACACCAGCAGGTGCAAAACGGTCATCATTTATCAGTGTTGGGTCATCATCTCCAATCCATTTTATCGAATAAGGCGGATTTGATACAATAGCATCAAAAGGTTTATCATCAATAAAATGAGGGTGATGAAGTGTATCACCTAACGCAATATTAAACTTGTCGTAATTGATGTTATGTAAAAACATGTTCATACGAGCCAAGTTATAAGTCGTATGGTTCACTTCCTGACCAAAAAATCCTTCTTCAATGATATGATTGTCAAAGTGTTTTTTTGCTTGCAGCAGTAAAGAGCCAGAACCCGCCGCAGGATCATAAATCTTATTTACTTTTTCTTGTTTGTGCATTGCCAATTGCGCAATAAGCTTAGATACATGAACAGGTGTGAAAAACTCACCACCTGATTTACCCGCATTAGCGGCATAATTGCCAATAAGAATTTCATAGGCATCCCCAAAAAGGTCTATTTTGTTGTCTTCAAAATTGCCAAAATTTAGCTCCTCGACCCCTTTCAAAACAGCTGCTAAACGGCTGTTTTTGCTTTCAACGGTATTTCCTAATCGTGAACTTGTAGTGTCAAAATCTGCAAACAATCCTTTTATATCTTCTTCTGATGGATACCCATTTGCAGAACTTTCAATTGCCGTAAAAATGGCTTTTAAATCTGTATTAAGGTTTGGATTAGTATTAGCCGTTTTAGCAATATTTACATAAAGTTGGCTAGGATAGATAAAATATCCTTTTGTTTTAATTGCATCATCTTTTATTTCTGGTGTAATTACATCATCCGATAAGCTAGCGTAATCAATGCTATCATCACCAGCCTCTATATAATTCGTAAAGTTCTCACTAATGTAGCGATAGAAAAGTGTTCCTAATACAAATTGTTTGAAATCCCATCCATCTACAGCCCCACGAACCTCGTTGGCTATTTTCCAAATTTTGGCTAGTAATTCTGCTCTTTGTGCGGTGCTTGTCATTATTTTTATTTTGTTTATTTAGTTGGTTAAACCATAAAGTTTTTAATCTTTCTATTCACTTCTCTTTCTACTTGCTCAAAATCGGGTAAATCTTTTATTTGATCACTCATCGATTTTTGCCATCGTGCTTTGTATTGGGGTAATTTTTGTTCTAGTTTTTTATGAAAATCATCCGGATTTTGTTGTTTGCTAATGCATTTATTTCGGAATTCATTCGTAAAATATTCAACCTCCATTCCTTCAACTTCTACTAAATACCAAATATCATAGTAATCTCTTGGTTGCATACGTTGCATCGTACAACGTAATTTTTCTACTAATAATTCTTCTAAAGGATAACATAGTAAAGTGTATTCTTCTAAATCTGAGTAGTCTATAATTGCCTCTTTTTGTATTGGCTCAAACTCTAATTTTTCACTTCTTGAGATATCTATTTTCACTTTTTTGTTGTTTCCAAAACCACCCAATGGGCCAACATAGCCTATGTAGAAGTTTAGACCGTCTTCTTTCTCCTCTTTTAGTTTGTTTTCATCGTCTTCATCATCGTCAATCTTTTTTAGTGGTATGTTTGCTTCCTCCTTGATTAGATCAAAAATTTCGTTGAACCATTCGAAAATTTGTTCGTTTGAAATTTCGTTATTTAGTAATGTAAAATCTAAATCTTCTGAGAAACGATAATCTTCAAAATAGACTTTCTTTAATACTGTTCCTCCTTTGAATACTACTGTTTTTGAAAGTTGTTCGTGATTTGCTACACCCAAAAGTATCCAGGATAAAATGTAATCTTTCTCAATTTGTTGGTCACGAACCCCAACTTGGTTTGCTTTTTTCTGTATTTCGCCCGGTTTGATCATGTGAACATGGCTGATTTAATTGTTTCTGTTTCTAAATTTTGTTGAATACTCCAACGACTTATCATTTTACCCGATTTTGGCAATTCTGTATCAAGTTGTACGTATGAGGCTGTTTTCATATTCAATAGATCTTGGACTATTTCATTGTCTATTTCCAAGATTTCCAAGAGAAATCCTAATCGTTTTATGACCGCTTGGGATTTGAATTTTTTAGTATAATCTAAGAGTTTTTTAAAGTTAATTTTGTCTCTCGTTTCATATATGGCCTTGGAAATTTCGACAACACCTCCTGCATAGTCTGGTTTGAAGAGACAATCGACTATGGTTTTTTCTAAATCAGAACACTGCACTTTATTGAAATCATCAATCCATATTTTCTTTTCGCCGAAGAAATGATTTTCGTTGTGATAGACAAATTGAAATGTGATGTCTTTGATTTTAATTTCCGATGGCCTCATTTGTTTTGAAACAACAATTTGCTCTTTAAGGGAAGGTTGAGTAATGAGGTTGTGGATTTGCAAAGCAGAGTAGTAGCCAATGTAATACTTTGCACCCTTTACGAGATATTGCGCAATCAAGTGCCAATCGGGCATAAAAGTTTCAGCATTTTCTTCGTAGGGTATTATATAATAAACGCCTTCTTTCAGTCGCATTAAAAGCCCTCTTTTCGTCATATCGCTAAGCAATTCCCTTACCGCACTTTGTTTTGATTCGGGCAAAGCTTGTAGTGCTGCTTTAGAATCAAAACACAGCATATCCTTACTATTAAAATAGGAAAGAATCTCATTAGATTGTGTAGATATATATTTATGCCTCATAGTCAACATGTCAGGTTTAACCTGACTACAATGATACAAAATATAATAATATCAACAATAATTTATTTACTGTAAATTGTGTATCATATCCATATTGTCAGGTTTAACCTGACAATATGGATATGAAATATAATTACAACAACCCGTTTATCTCTTATCTTTTGTTTCTCTATCAAAAGCAATCAAATTAAATATCTGCCTTAAACGTAAACGAACCCGATACCCATAAGCGTTTTCCAATTCGGATGCCGATAAATTTGTGGTAATGTGAGTTACTGAATTGTTTTCGACAAACTGCTCGTAGTGACTGATTAGAATTTCGGCCATTACATTGCAATCGTTCCCGAAATGCTTGATTTGCTGTTCGGCTCCTAAATCCTCGAAGGAATAGCCCGTTAAACGAAGTTGTTGATTTGATTTTTCAGTGTATTGCTGTAAAGCTTCAAAATTTTGGAAATAATGGTACTCAAAAACTATTTAATTCTTTGTGCTAACGAGAGTAATAGTATCGGTGAGATTATGATTTGAAATATAATCTAGTATAAAATCTTCTGCCTCTTTTTTGTGGGCTGGTGAAGAAGAAAATGAATTAAGATAAAAGTCATCATTTTCATCAGCTATGTGAATTATTTCAGTGTACTTTTTGGCAATTAATGCGCCTTTTAATTTCAATACTTTAAGCTCGTCATCATTGCCAATTCCCTTTTTTACTCGGAGTTTTATAGTTTTATCCATTGTGTTAGTTTTTTTGTTCTGTTACGCAGTAAAATAAATAATAGTCTAAAACAAGAAAGAGACCCTTGTGAGTCTCTTTCTTGGAATTAATATACTATTAAAAGTTATTTCACTTTTAATAATTTTTCCAAATACTCTACTTTTTCTTTTTCAGCCTGAACTAATCTCTCGTAAAGCTCTACAACTTTATCCAACGGATTGAATGTACACTGATGATTGTGACCAAACGCACCTTGACTATTGCTGAAATCAGTATCATTAAAGGTATTGAAGTAGTTAATCATCGATTCCTCAGAAAAATTTTTAATGGCTTCAGCACTTACGCCAAGGGCTTTTGCCACTTCAATAAGTTTTTGTTCGTCAATAGTTTCGCTATTCTCCATAGCGGATATTGCCTGTTGATTAGTCCCCAAAGCCTGCGCCAATGCTTCTTGTTTCATGTCTCGAAGTTCACGAATACGGCTGATTTTTCGCCCTATATGATTTGGTTTTGTCAATGTGCTCATAGTTCAAAGATAATAATTAGGAATAAAAAAATAAGCAATCCGTAAAAAACATATTC
>NZ_MTCA01000289.1:0-3223 GCF_002150205.1 Flavobacterium sp. FPG59
CTCATTCTGATTTACTTGCATGTACTAAACAAAAATACAATTTTTCGGATAATTATTAATTAAAAATTTACAATTATGAATGCAATTGAATTCTCACAGCAAAAAGAATTGAAGGAAGTAATTACAGGCCACATTAAAACATCTGCTATTTATTGTTTTGGCAGGAACTTAACAGCTTATAGTTCGAGCAGGAAAATTTATCCTGATAAAGAACTACAAAACGAACATAGTCACTTATACCTCTTAGTTTTTGTACATGAAACCAAAGAAAATGCTGGCAGTGATATAAATGATAAGATAAAAGTAAAGACTCAGGGGGCTTTGACCGCTACTGTTCTTATACACCACGTACAGAGTCTTAAAAATCTCTGCCAAGACCAGCAGTTTTTATTTTGGCAGATCATGCAGAACGCAGATCTGATATTTCAGGATATTAACACCCCCCCTTATTTAAATATTAGCGAAACTCCAAAAAGGAATTTAAAATCCACATCGCATTATATAGCATGGAGGAAGAATAATATTGCTACAATCTGGGGCTGGGTGTATAATGATGATGATGCTTCTAGTTCGGATGAAGTAAAAATGTCCGCTCTTCATCAAATAGTTGAGCAAATCTGTTTGTCTTTGATCCGTGTCTTTATAGGGTACACTCCGAATCATTTTGCATTAGAGTATTTATTTAATCTCTGTGAATACTTTACTACCATAACTGCAGATTTCTTTCCTCGCCAAACCCAGGAAGATAAAAACATATTTAAACTTCTTAAGCAACAGCCCAACACATTACGTTTTAGTAAGGCTAACGATGTTGATTATTTATATTATGAGGTAGTGGAAGAAAGATGCAAAAATTTTAAAAAGCAAGCGGAAATTTTGATACAAAATGAAATTAACCGACAAAATGAAGTTGAAAATGAACCCGATAAAATATAATAGGTAGAAATTATGGAAACAAATGAAAACAAAAAGGTTGATGATTTTATCAAAGAACTCAAAGACAGTTTCTATTTTAGAACCTTGACCCCTCAGAAAAAGAAAGAAGGCATTTATTATGCTGATATAAAATTTACACGCTACACACAGCTGATCTACACCGTACAGGATTTGCTCAAAATAGCATTGCATACACTGGAAAATTCCGGTATGGAAAATTCCAGTCAGATTGAAGATCCGACTTTACATCTTACGAGTGTTTTGGAAATTGCATTGCAGCTCCTGCCTTGCAGTGAGGCGGAAGGACTCGATAAACTGCACATGCTGTATTTAGAGATATTGAAAGATCAAGAAAATAAGAAAGAAAAAAAAGATAGTAAATCTGTGTAAATAATGAAAAACGATAAATAATAAAGATTATGGAAAAAGATAAAATCAAGTTAAACGAACTAATAGAGAACCCAGAGCATTATTTTGTTTTGCTCAAGCCAGCATTAGAAACAAGAAATGACATACACATTGTTGAGATAAATGTGGGAGGATATAGAGACCTGTTTTGTATGATAATGGATTTACTTAAAACAGCAAAATTTGCTTTAGACGGAATTGAGGTGAGTATTGAGACTAGTATAAATACTGAAAGATATGTTGGAAGTCTTTTGAGAATAATAGAAATGCTGATTCCATTGGAAGAGGCAGAATTACTAGATAAGCTTTACCTAAAATTTTTAAATGAAAAAAATAGGAATGATTCCAATTAACCTGTTTCCATTTATATTTTTAATAAAACGGCGACTTTGGAGACGTTTTCCAGCCCCCTGCAGGGGCAAGTTGTTTTGAGATGCTGAATTCATTTCAAGCATCTCAAAACACAACTTGCTGGTTTCCTGCGAAACCATTTTTAGAAATAGATATAATTGAAAGGGCTTGATGCCCTTTTTTTTGTTTTGCGGGTATTTAGGAACGTTATATGTTCTGATTGGTTGGCCAAAATCAGCCTTGATAAGACCGTGCAGAAATAGGATGGTATTGGCAGTCCTGACCTTAATGGGTTTGCCTCTATAAATACCGGAGAAACTTAACTTCAATTCTATGCCGAATTGGAAAATATGCAGATGTGTACATTAAAGTATAAATATAGAGATGCATATTCTAATGCATATTTGAGCATAAATGCAGTTCTGTATGGACGCACTTATTTAAAGAAGTATTTAATCCCATAAGTAAATGCGCCTGTATGGCTGTATTTATGTACATACGTTTTTACAATTTTACTCTTTTACATAGGTATGCTTTTACGCATAGACATGAATGCTTCCTAAGCTACATAAGTAAATAGGCTTTGATATACGGACATATATCCATATCCAACAACATAAATATATTTTCAAAAGAAAACAGAAAAGCCGAAAAAAAGAAAAAGAAAGCAATTTCACAGGACGGGATGCAGACAGGACAAAAGGAAACGGAATAAGTCCCGAAGGGTGGTTTGTGAGGAACGAGCAAAACATTATGCCGTAGTCTTTTTGCCGGACTGATAAGCCCGTCATAACTTCGATTTCTTTTTATTATTTCTTTGGATAAAAATGAATCTCGTTTAAATGAATTCAGAAGAAGGACTATATCCAGTGATAGGGTTTGTCCTTGCGGTTGAGGTAGCAGTACATTTCTTCTTTTTGGAGTTCGGGAAAGAATTTTAAAGCACGGTCAATGGCATAATTGGGAAGGAAATAGATTTCGTCACGAATAGTTTTAATAACTCTTTCATGTCCATAAAAACGCACGATTTCATCCATTTCGTCCTGTCCTCCACGCTCTATGATACGGGCAATAATAGTTTTGTAGGCTTTCTCAAAGTCCATAGCATCTATATCGAAATCCCAAAAAAAGACCCGATCCAAATTAGGAACTCTGTTATTTTTTTTTATTACTGCCAAAATATGAAATCAATCGAAAAAAAGATATTAATCTAAACCTACTTTATCATATAAAATAATGTTCTCTTTAATCAAATGTGTTTTCAATTCTTTCCACGTGCTATCTCTTAAACTGCATGCTGGTATAACTTTTTTTGAATCAAGAGTTTCTATTTTTAAAGAGATAGCTGATTTCGGAGGCTGTACAATTGCTATACTGGAAATAGAGTCAAACTCTATTTCATTTGTTTTCCAAAACCAAATAGGATTTTTTGATATTAGTTTTTTATCCGTTAAGATAAAATAATTCATTGGCAATGTGAAAATTGAAAATAAAACAAAAAAAATGGGAAAACCGACCCAGCCTGCAG
>NZ_MTCA01000078.1:0-12671 GCF_002150205.1 Flavobacterium sp. FPG59
ATTATAAACTTTCAACAAAAAACACTAAAAAGAGCAAAATCCTGGCTTTTTTAGTGTTTAATATTGAGATAAATCTTCACTTTATTGATACACTTTGATGTAATCAATATAAAATTTTTGAGGAAAAATTGCATCATCCACCTCAGGCCCTCCAAAATTACCTCCTATAGCCATGTTTATAATAAAATAAAATGGCTGATCGTATGGCCAAACAGCTTGGGTTTTTGATTCGGGCTGAAAGGTATACACTAACTTTGCATCTACAAAAAATTCTATTTTATCAGGTGTCCACTCTATGGCATACAGGTGAAAACCCTCTTCAATAGACTCTATTTTTGTTTTTTTAGTATTAATAGTATTTCCATGACTGTCCTGAGTATGTAACGATGTAAAAACCATATTTGGCTCCTTGCCCACATATTCAAGGATATCAATTTCTCCACACATGGGCCACCCAACTTGATCAATATTAGAACCTAACATCCAAAAAGCAGGCCAAATCCCCTGCCCTACGGGAAGTTTTGCTCTTGCTTCAAATCTTCCGTATTGAAATTCTTTTTTCCCTTTGGTAGTAATTCTAGTTGATGTGTATTTATTGTCTGCTTCTTTTTTTGCAGTAATTACCAAGCAACCTTTTTCAATTTTATGATTATCCGCCGTATATAACTGTCTTTCATTATTTCCCCAACCACAATTTGGACAACCGTCACCCAACTCGATGTTCCAAGTTTTTTCATTTAATGATTTTTCATCAAAATGTTCTTCCCAAACTAATTTGCGCGTACCCACTTGTGCGAATGAACAATTGAAAATTAGGAAACAAACCAATATATTTTTCATAAATGCTTAGTTTTTAAATTGAAAATCTTTTTCGAATTGCGTTACAGAACTGCCTCCAACAAAAATTTTAAAGTCTCCTCCTTCGGCTTCCCACTTTCTATTGGCGGTAAAAAACTCAATCGTTTTCTCATCAATCATAAACATTACTTTCTTAGTTTCATTAGGTTGTAACTCTATTAATTCAAAACCTTTAAGTTCTTTTACGGGGCGCGTAACGCTGGCAATCAAATCTCTAATATACAACTGCACTACCTCTTTACCTATTACATTACTTGTGTTTTTAACATTGACCGATACTTGAATAGATCCACCTTTTGCGAAAGCATTAGAAGACACTTCAAAACCTGAATATTCAAATTTAGAATAACTCAAACCATGTCCGAATGGGAATTGAGGCGTGTTTTTCTCGTCAATATAATGAGACCAAAAAACACTTTCTGGTTCATTCATTATAGGTCTTCCCGTATTTTTATAATTGTAATACAAAGGCAATTGCCCCACATTGCGCGGGAAAGACATTGGTAGTTTTCCACTCGGATTGTAATCTCCATATAGTACTTGCGCTATAGCGTTACCACTTTGGGTGCCTAACTGCCATCCCTCTAAAATTGCAGGAATTTTTTCTGCAGCCCACGGAATAGCAAGAGGCCTACCATTGTTTAAAACCAAAACAATATTAGGATTCACTTTATACACTGCCTCTAGTAATTCTTGCTGTACACCTGGTAAATCTATCTCGGTTCTACTTCTACCCTCACCAGATTGCAAACCGTGTTCCCCTAAAACCATAATCACAACATCTGCCTGTTTTGCATTTGTAATAGCTTCATCAAATCCGGTTTTATCTGTAGTGTTGATTTTAGTTTCCCAAATAAATTGAGTGCGTCCCACTGCAACATCGGCACCTTTTGAAAAAGTCAGTTGATTTCCAGAGTATTTTTGCAATCCTTCTAAAACAGAAACCGCCGTATTGTCTTCAGCTGCAATTCGCCAGCTTCCTAATGGACTTGTTTTATCATTTGCCAAAGCACCAATTAACGCTATTTTTTGACCTGATTTTTTTAATGGTAAAATATCATTGTCATTTTTTAAAAGCACAATTGATTTTTTTGCCATGTCTAAAACACCTTCATGAAACTCTGGTTTACCTACTGTGGATTGCTCTCTTTTTTCATCACAATATCTATAAGGATCATCAAAAAGTCCCAATTCAAATTTTACTTTCAATATCCGTCTTGCAGCATCATTAATAAAGCTTTCTTTTACTTTACCCTCTTTAACCAATGCCACTAAATGGTCTACATAAGCGCTTGATTCCATGTCCATATCTGATCCTGCATTGATGGCAATTTCGGCAGCATGCTTGCTATCTTTTGCGTATCCATGAGCTATCATTTCATTTATAGACCCCCAATCTGAAACTACAAAACCATCAAAATTCCACTCTTTCTTTAGAATATCCCTTTGTAAATATGCATTTCCAGTAGCAGGTATGCCATTCAATTCATTGAAGGAATTCATAAAAGTACGCACGCCAGCATCAACAGCTGCTTTAAAAGGAGGAAATATGGTGTTTTGTAAGGTATTTTCGCTTACATCTACCGTGTTATAATCTCTTCCTGATTCAGCAAAACCATAACCTGCAAAATGTTTGGCACAAGCCAAAATAGTATTGGTCGCAGCCAAATCATTTCCTTGAAAACCTTGTACGCGAGCCACCGCAATTTTACTTCCAAGGAACGGATCTTCACCTGCTCCTTCCATAACACGACCCCAGCGTGCATCACGAGCCACATCAACCATGGGAGCAAAAGTCCAATTTAATCCCTCTGCCGAAGCTTCTTCGGCAGCAATAGCCGCAGATTTTTGTATGGCTTGTAAATCCCAACTTGCGGCTTCGGCAAGTGGTATTGGACTAATTGTTTTATACCCGTGAATTACATCAAAACCAAAGAGCAAAGGAATTTTGAGACGGGTTTGTTCTACAGCTATTTTTTGTAAAGCACGAACATCCTTTACCCCTTTTACGTTAAGCATAGAACCTACTAAACCTTTTTTTAAGTCCTCGTATTTTTTTGCGGCTTGGCCTTCTTTTGGAGTTGGCCCTGTAATGTCCCAAAAACCATTGTATTGATTGAGTTGACCAACTTTTTCCTCAAGAGTCATCAATTGAAGAACCGAATCAACCTTTTTATCTAATGCGTTTTTTTGCGCCAAAGGAGTTGATGGTTGTGTGATTTTTTTACTACAAGCAACTACAAAAAATAAGCTGCCAAGTATAAATAGAAATGAATACTTCATTTGTGGTATGTTTATTAAAGCAAAAGGCAGGTAAAAAAACCTACCTTTTACTATTATTGCTAATTTAAATGTGCTTATTGATATACTCTTACATAATCAATCTCCATTGAGGACTGACTAAAAGCTGGATCAATAGCACCTCCAAAGGTTCCTCCCATTGCAACATTTAAAATCAAAAAGAAATCTTTGTTAAATGGCAACGCACTTGTATTTGCAACCGTGTGAAACAAAGCATCATCAACATATATTTTTACTGACTCTGGGCTCCAGATGGTTTTGTAAATATGAAATTCAGAAGCAGCATTAGCTATTGTAGTTGAACTTCCATTACCATTACCTCCTGAATTTCCGGGATAATGTAAGGTACCATATATAGTAGTAGGTTGACTTCCTTTGAATTCCATGATATCAATTTCTCCGCAGGCAGGCCAAGCATTAGTGGCATAATTCTCACCTAGCATCCATATTGCTGGCCAAGTACCAGCACCAGTTGTTAATTTGGCTCTCACCTCAACTCTTCCATAGGTAAATTCAAATTTGTTTTCAGACTTCAATCGAGCAGAAGTATAACCTGAACCTACTTTTTTAGCAGTAATTTTTAAATTTCCACCGGCAACAACTACATTATCACTAGCACTTGTATAAGACTGAGATTCATTATTACCCCAACCTCCAGCACCTAAATCATAACCCCATTTAGTAGGATCTGGTGCACCATCAGTATTAAATTCATCGCTAAATTTCAATATATTATAATTTGCAGATGGCGGTGTAACGGCTCCTGAAGGCGGTGTTGTGGTAAAGGTATGATACCATGCTAAAAATGGATTACCTGCTTGAATTACTCTTACTCTCATTCTGTTATCCGTTATAGAAAGTATTTCATAAGAACTTGAACCAACAAAATACCCCATAAAACCTCCATCTGCAATATTTAAAACAGTCCCCCTAGTTTGAGTAGGAGCTCCTGGATTTTTAGAAACAAAAGATTCTGATTTACTCAATGAAACCAATCTTGAACCTGTAGTAACCAAGTCAAAACATGCATCCTCACTAACTCCCTTAAGAGCAGCGTTATAATACGTTTGTCCTTTGTTATCCAATTCAAATTTCATTTGTTGTCCTACTAAAGAGAAAGTCATTACACTTTTATACAAACAAGTTGCAGCTTTTTCATTGGCCGCAGCCCTATAAAAAGAGGGATAGTAATTTTGTGTTCCAAAAGTAGCATCAGACCAAGCCACATTAGGACCTACCCCCAAATGTTCTGGTTCACTTTGTGCCCAATACCATTTTTTACTAGATCCGCCAGTTAACAATTGAACAGCAACTTCATCCTTAAAGTTACTAAACACAGTAACCTCTATTGTAGTGCTAGAAGTCACTCCTCCTGCACCCGATGCTATGATGGTTACAGTATATGTATTAGTACCAGGAGTAGCGAATGGATATTCGAGAATTCCGCTTGGTTGATTTTTGCTTGTTCCATCACTAAAAACGTATTTATATGAAATTGCGTTTTCGGCGGTACTTACAAATTTTACTTTTCCTGATCCATCTCCATTTGGAAAAGCGGCTGATTTTCCAATAATTTCAGCAGTCACTTTTAGATTTGAGGGGGCATCTATGTCTCCAAATCCTAGATTATCCTCCTGACAATTCACCATTAAAAGCAGGATAAAAACAGAAACTATTTTGAATAGTATTTTTTTCATTTTCTTATTTTTTAAAATTCAAATTGTAATAATGCACACTAACTATTAATGCTATTTCTAAAAGTTAAAACCCTAATTAGTTATGAAAGTAAACATTATCAATATAAACGGTATTGTTACCAGATGGAGCTCCTACATAAATTAATTGTGCAATATGTGCTCTAGTTGTTAAACCTGTAAATTGACTCAATGGAATGTCAAGACTAACCCATGATCCTTGGGCTGGAGAATTTACTGTTATTTCATGTTCTACATCATCGCCTCCACTAAAAGCTCCATCGGCACCAAAATCAACTAATTTAATCTTGAATTGTGTAAAATCTGAAGACCAAACATCAGTATGAAAGTGTGTCATAGCCGTTACATTTATAGGAGTTGAAGTAGCCTCAATACCCACAAAATTTAAAGCGCTATATTTTTTAGTTGCATTTCCGCTTATACTCAAATCAGTTAATGTTGCACTAGACCAAGAAGTTCTCCAAGTATCGACAGCTACATTTGTATATGCATCACTAAACATAGAAATCACACTTGATGCAGGACGTGTAGGTGTTGGCGCTGCAGTAACAGAGCCTGCAGTGTTGTAGAAAAACACATTGTCTACATAAACTGTATTACTTCCTGCTGGAGCTCCTACTAAAATTAATTGTGCAATGTGCGAACGTGTAGTTAATCCTGTAAAATTACTTAATGGAATGTCTAAACTTACCCATTCCTCTTTTTTAGGATTGGCAATAGTTATTTCGTGTTCTCTATCATCACCACCGTCAAAGGTTCCGTTTGCACCAAAATCAACTAGTTTTACTTTGAATTCGGTTACATCTGATGACCAAATATCAATATGAAAAAATGTCATAGCCGATGCGTTTATAGGAGAAGAAGTAGCCTCTATACCCACAAAATTTAATGCGCTGTATTTTTTTGCTTTGTTTCCACTGATATCAATATCCTCTAAAGTTGCTTGTGACCAAGAAGTTCTCCATGTATCAACTGCAACATTAGTGTAGCTATCACTAAACATAGAGATAACATTTGCAGCAGGAACAGTTGGAGCTGGAGCAGCAAATAAATTTGTAACCGTTACTGGAGTTATTTTTTGAGTAGTTGCTGCACCACCACTCAATGCTACAACACGTACATTGTAGGTTCCAGGAGTTTTGTAGGTGTGCGTTATTACTTCACCTTGCATAAAATCTACTGGAACTTCATTAGGGACATCACCAAAATAAACTTGAAAAAAAGTCTCTAAATCAGCCTTTGCCGCAACCGTAATAGACAAATTACTACCAATAGTTATGGTAGGTTCAAAATTAATTGGTGCCAAAAAAGAAACTGTAACCTCTTGAATGGTTTCTGTCTTTGTACCATTAATAGTCATCCCGATAATTTTTGCTTTAAAAACTCCTTCACGGTATTTGTGGGTGTATGTCCCACCAGGATTAACTATTACAGACTTGGTAGTAGCATCACCAAAAAAGATTTCAAATTGAGTTACTCCTTCACCTTTTGGCAAAAAAGTAACATTACCTGAATTATCTTGTGTAATGGTTGTGAGTGCCGACACGTTTTTTGGCGCACCTATAGTTTCTAAATCTACATCATTATTTTCCTCCGTACACCCAAAAGAAAGGGTCAGAATGAAAATACTTAGAATTAATTGTAACTTTTTCATATCTAAATTATGTTAGTTTTTTAATACCCTTGATTTTGTTTCCAATTCCCATTAGAAAATTGAATTTCCTCGATAGGGACAGGAAATAGTTCGTGTTTATTAGCCGTAAAACCAGGAATTTCTTGCGCTGCCTTACCAGTACGAACTAAATCAAAGAAACGATGTCCCTCTCCTGCTAATTCTACTCTTCTTTCGGCTAAAATAAAATCTGTTAAAGCTGCGCCAGAAGAGGCGATGTCATGATTCAAGTCCCCAAAAGCACGTCTGCGAACTAAATTTAGGTATCCTCTTGCTTTTACATCGTCTATTCCACCGCGGTTGAAAGCCTCTGCTGCCATTAATAATACATCGGCATATCGAATAGCACGGTAGTTGTTAGGATTTGTCAAGTTTAAATCATTTTGAGCAGTTGTGCTTCTTTTTCTAGGTATGTACTTTCTGTTAAAAAAACCAGTATGCTCGTATCCTTTTCCAAAAGTTGCTCCTGTACTGGTTGCCCAAGCCTCGATATCTAGGATAGCAACTGCTTTACGATTATCACCGGCTTCGAAAGCATTAACAATTTTTTGGGTAGGAACATTAAAGCTATATCCAGAAGTAAATAAATCTCCACTATAACTACGAGGACCACTAAAACCTACGGCAACATTCCCTTCACTACATTGAAGACATTCAAAATTGGCACCCTCAACATCTGTATATTGTACTTCAAAAACAGATTCTGGTCCGTTCTCACCTTCATTCTCAAATATCGAATTGTAATTTGAAACTAACGAGTAATTTCCAGATGTTATAACTCTATCAAAAATAGGTGCTGCTTGCGCAAACTTATTTTGGTACAAATAAGCTTTTCCTAATAAAGCAAGTGCAGCTCCGCGCGTTGCTCTTCCTTTTTGAGTGGTTGTTGGTGCTAAATTTTCAGAGGCAAAAATTAAATCGGCTTCTATAGATGAATAAACTTCTGCTTTTGAAGAACGAGGAGTTTTTTTCTCATCGCCTGGAACAAACCTTACGTCTCCTTTCATAGGGATACCACCAAACCATTTTACTAATTCAAAATGATAGTACGCTCTAAGAAATCGAGCTTCAGCAATAATTTGGTTTTTTCCTTGAAAATCAGTTTTATTTTTAAATTCTAAAATATAGTTTGCTCTTTGTACACCTGCAAACATCCAATCCCAAAGGTTTTTTAATTGCTTGTTAACTGGCGTATGAATCATATCATCAATTTGCTGAATACCTGGCTCATTTGATGCATTTTCACCTCCTGCTAAAGTGTTGTCTGAGGCTATTTCACCAACTAAAACATTCATATAACTAGACTGTAATAAATCATATGCAGCAATCAATGCTTTGTCATAGTCTTCTTTTGAGTTGAAATAATTTTCAGAATCAATAGAATATTCAACAGGTCTGTCTACGAACTCATCGCTACATGAAATGATAGCCGTGGCTATAGCTGCTATCATTACGGTACTAAAAAGATATTTTTTCATTTTAATTCAGATTAAAAATTAATGTTCAAACCTAACAGGTAAGTTCTTGGGATAGGATAAAAACCCTTGTCTATCGCGCCACCTATTGGCTCTCCATTAGACGCACCAGGATCAAAACCTTTGTACTTTGTAAAAGTGTACAAGTTGTTGACACCCGCATACAACCTAACTTTTGAAAGACCAGTTTTTTCAATAAACTTTGTATCAACTGCATATCCTAATTGTATGTTTTGGATCCTTGCATACGAAGCGTCCTCTACAAAAAAGCTTGAAAAATTAGAGTTTCCTGTTGCACTTGTTGTAACTCTAGGAGTTGAATTTGTACTTCCTTCACCAGTCCATCGGTCTAATACGTAATTGAGCCTATTAACATCTGTTAGATTTCGCTCATAATTCCGAACCATATCATTGCCTACAGAGGCAAAAGTATACATGGCAAAGTCAAAATTTCTGTAGTTCATTTGAACATTGAAACCCATTGTAGCTGCAGGAATTGGATCACCAATATTTGTTCTATCACTGGCATTTAAAACACCATCACCATTTACATCTACAAACCTTAAATCACCTGGACTTGCTTCTGCTCCTAATGATAATTGAGATGGATGCGCATTTACTTCGGCTTGATTTTGAAAAATTCCATCTGTTTTATAGCCGTAGAAATATCCAATTGGTCTGCCTACTTCCATTCTTGATGGTGGTTGTTGACCAACTCCAAAGGATCCTCCCTCAATATAACCAATGCCATTGTTTACCTCTAGCACTTCGTTTTTCAGGAAAGTAACATTGTATCCTACGCTTAAAGAAAAGGAATCTGAAAACTTATTTTTATAATCTAGAGCAAGTTCTAAACCCGTATTTCTTACCGTACCAGCATTTATTGTAGGTGGTTTAGATCCAGGTGCAGCAGCACCATTAATACCAGAAACTGGAATAAAAGGGATTAATAAATCGGTACGAGTATCAATAAAATAATCCGCTACAAATGACATTTTATTTTGGAGAAATCTCAAGTCTACACCTACGTCAAACTTGCGGGCTTCCTCCCATTTTAAATTAGCGTTTGGAATTTGTCCTACGGCAAAACCATTTACTAAAACATCACTAAATACATAAGTAGCTTCACCATTTAACTGTGAAATGTAACCATTATTAGGAATTTGATCGTTTCCTAAAGTTCCATAGCTTCCTCTAAATTTCATGAAATTAACAAACTTATCTTGTCCAAAGAAACTCTCGTCAGACAGCACCCAACCTGCAGTGAATGACGGGAAGTACCCCACCTTATTACCAGGTCCAAATTTTGTCGAAGCATCACGACGAATCATTGCCGAGAAAAGATACTTCCCTTTATAATCATACTGACCTCTTGCAAAATAAGAAAGTCGTCGTTCATCATAATTATAAGAACTGTTTGTTACAACCGTTGCTACTCCTCTAGTCAAAGCAATATCAGCAAATTTCCAAGAATTATAAGGAACATCAAAACCTGTGGCAAACAAACCATTGCCATATTCTTTAAAAATGGTGTTTCCTATTGTTGCCGCAATATTATGATCCTCAGCAATTTTTTTTGTGTAAGTACCGTAAATATCGAAAGAATAATTGTTATCGTTTATGCTACTTTGAGTAACACTACTTCTTAGTACATCAAAAACTTTTCCGCCATAACTAATTTGCTTTGCAAAAGTTTTAGACTCACTATTAGATGAATTAAATCCAATAGAACTCGTAATCACAAAATCTTTAAATAGTTTATAATCTAACCCAAAATTTCCATTTAACTTCTTGAAGTTATAATCGTTATAGGTATTTGCAATTTGAGCTAAAGGATTGATTATTTCGTTACCAAGCCCTGTGCCTGCCAGTGTAAAATCACCAGTAGCATCATACGGTTTTAGCGTAGACGGCATATTCAATGCATTAAATAACACTGAACCCAAACCATCTTCATTAAGTGTATTTCTAGTAAAATAAGTATAAATAACATTGGTTTTTAACTTCAATCTGTCCGTAACATCAGCACCAAGTGCAATTCTTGCAGTATTTCTTAAAAAGCCTGATTTTTTTTCTCCAATGATCCCTTCTTGATCAATGTGAGAACCACTTACTGCATAGGTTATTTTATCAGATCCTCCAGAGAAAGAAATATCATGATTGATTATTGGAACTGAAGTACTAAAAATTTCATTCTGCCAGTCAGTACCTTTACCCAAACCTGATACATTTGGAAAAGGAATTGCGTTACCACCATTAGCATAACTTTCGTTAAGTAACAAAGCATACTCGGTTGCATTTAGCATGGGTAACTTTCTTGAAGTTTCTTGAAAACCAGTATAAGCGTTATAACTTATTTTGGATTTTGAATTTTTCTTACCGGACTTAGTGGTTATTAAGATAATACCATTGGCACCAATAGTACCATAAATTGCGGCCTGTGCATCTTTTAGTACGGTGATGGTTTCAATATCATTTGGATTTAATAATCCTAACTCTCCCACATAACCATCTATAATAGTAGTAGGTCTATTTTCTCCATTGGTAGCAATACCTCTAATTCTTATATCTAAAGCTGCTCCAGGTGCTCCAGATGTAGAGGTAACATTTACTCCAGACACGGTTCCTTGCAATGCTTGTTCCACTCTAACTGGTTTTAATACCTCAAGTGTTTTGCTATCTACAACAGAAACTGCTCCTGTTACTTCTCGCTTTTTTTGTGATCCATAACCTATGACAACAATTTCATCTAATGTATTAGCGTCTTCTTTTAAAACGATTGATAGGTTTTGTGATGATTGTGTTACTTTATATTCTACACTTTTAAAACCTACGAAAGAAAATATTAAAACGGAATTAGGCGAAACACCTTTTACATAAAAACGACCATCAAAATCTGTAGTGGTTCCTGATGAAGAATTTTTTACTTGAATATTTACCCCTGGTATTGGTAAACCAGAACTTGCCTCTTTGACAACACCTCCTACATCAAACCCTTGAGAAAAACCCAAAGTGGTTATGAATAGAAAAAAGATTAATAGATAGTTTGACTTCATAATTTATGTTTTTTGTGAATTATAAAATTAACACCTAAAGAGTGCTAATTAGTAAATTAGAACCACAACAAAAAACATACAAAGCAAAAAAAAAGTAGTATTACTGATGATTTCTCAATTTATCACCTAATTTGCTGTGAAATCTAAATTTTAATAAAATCTTAAATCCCCAAAAAAAATCAACGATAACGTTAATGTTGTGGTAATGTATAGTTTTTTTGACCCAAAAAACTGCAACCTATACAGATAAAATGTACTCTACAAGTCCTTGCTCATGAGACAATTCCATTTTTTTACGCAAACGATATCGTTTTATCTCAACACTTCGTACCGATATGTTCAATAAAGGCGCAACTTCTTTTGAGGATAAATTGAGTCTTAAATAAGCACATAATCTTAAATCATTTGGAGTTAATGTAGGATGCGCCGCCTTCATTTTTTTCAAGAAATCTTTATCGGTACTATCAAATGCCTCTTTAAAAATACTCCAACTATCTCCTTCATTGATGTTTTTATTTATAGTAGAAATTACAGATTTTATACTTTTATTGCCATCCTCAGTTGTTTTTTTCAAATCTTCTTTGATAAAAGCCAACAACTCATTTTTACTATTCAAACTCATGGTAGATGCGGCCAATTCTTTATTTTTTGAATCAACTACTTGAGAAAGTTGCTCATTTTTTATTCGCATAACCTCTTGCTCGTTCTCCAACTCTTTTATTTCTAATAACAGATTGTTTTCCTCTATTAATTTTTTTTCTAATTGCTCATAGTAACGTTTGTATGCCTTGTGTATAAATCTTGCTGCAAAGACCAGCACAATTAAATAAATCAAAAGTGCAACATGAGTAAAATACCAAGGTTTGTTTATTCTAAACGAATAGGATATGGTACTATCTAAGGTGGAATTAGCATATTTTGCTCTAACTTTTAAGGTATAATTCCCAGGAGGTAGATTCTTAAAATTAACGGATGATTTGGCACTCCATTCGCTCCATTCTTCTTGAAACCCTTCCAGTAAGTACTGAAACTCTACATTTATATATTTATTGAACTCTGGTACAGCATAAAAAACTGAAATATTATTTTCATCATGATCAAAACTTCCCTCACTTAGAATACTTTGGTTTTGAAACGATTCGTTTTGTTTATTTGTAGTTATTCCTGATAATGAAACGTTGTAATTCTTTAAACCTAATTCATTTAAATTCAAAATATAATATCCATCCGTTGTTCCTATTAAATAATTGGAGTGAGAAATTTGAGTTATATTTTCATATCCCAACATAGAGTTTGTTAAAGCTGCTGGTATAGGAATTACATTTTGCGTAAGTTGCTTGCTAAATTTACTCAGCGAAAAATAATGAATGTAATTCTTTGAAAACAACCAAATCTTGTTAGAATTGTCAACAATTAATTTTCCAGATGTGTATTCATCTTTTTCAAAAACAGTACTCATTATAGTATCTTTTACAAACTGTTTAGTTTTTTGATTGAGTTTAAAAATGCCTGCTTTGTTAGCATAATAAATATCATTATTAAAGGTAGTTAAACTTGCATTTTTCCCTTTTTGAGGTGTTTTATAAGCCTGTAC
>NZ_MTCA01000241.1:0-4508 GCF_002150205.1 Flavobacterium sp. FPG59
CGTTTTACTTTCAATAGATCTTTATCAAGTTCCAGTCTAAAAACTCCTTTGTATTCATGACTTACGTAAACATCTGAATTTTTTAAAATCTCAAAATACTTAGACGAGTAATCAAAACCTTTGATTTTATTTCTAAAACTCCATTGATTATTTCTTTTTTCTAAAACTGAAATACCATAATAATTTCCTTGTAAAAGATGTGCTTTGTCATTTGGAGATGCCTCAAATTTCCAAGTTCCAGAGGCCGAAAAAATATTCTTAGCCATTCCATTCTCAACAATAAATGTCCCTGAATCATGGCCACAAAAAAGCGTACCATCATGTTCAAATAAAGACCAAACTTGACCTTTAGTACCACTCACAAAACGAAATTCCTCCTGTACAGAATCCTTTTTAAAAAACAACCCTTGATTTGTTCCTACATATAAATTACCGTTACATTTTAAAGAGGTATAAACGGTGCCCAATATTCCTGTATCATCACTATAATTTTGTATGGGTGAACGCAAATTGATACAATTGATACCATTGTCAAGTCCCAACCATACATTTTGATCAACATCTTCATAGAGTGACAAAACAGTATTATTACTCAAACCTTTATTTTGAGTGATATGAAATTTCAATTTACCTGCTGAATCAAGTATAAAAACACCATTGGAAATGGTTCCCAGTGCAAAACTACCATCACTTAACCTCTGACTGCAATACACATTACCTGTAGCAAATTCATTGTCCACATCTGTTTTAATTTTTTTCAAACGTTTATCAATAAGTTTAAAAAAACCATTTTGTTGTGTTTGTAAAAGAAGTCCATCATCATCAGCAAAAATATTTACCAACTTATTTTGCAATACAATTTGATCATTGGTTACAAGACGATACGTACCACTTTCTATTTCAAAAAGACCTTCATTTGCTATTTGAAAATAAATAGCATCTTTAGTACGAAAAGATTTAGTAATGTTGTTTTTGGGACTAATGATGTTAAAAGTATCTGTCTTAGTATCATAAATATACATTCTATTTAAAGACTGAAAAACAACCCATTGTTCAAAATCTAAAACATTCCAAAACTGTTCATCATCAAGAATTTTGTTTTTAATTTTCTTACTTAAGGAATAGTATTTAAGTTTCCCGTTGGACATTCGTTTCCAAAAACCAAATTCCATGTAGGCACCAGAATAAATCTTATTCCCTATAACCTTAACAGATCGTATAATAGTTTCGTTTGGGGACGGATACAGTTCCCAGTTAGACCCATTAAACTCGAGTAGTCCTTCATTATTTGCTAGATAAATAAATTGTTTTTTATCCTGTGAAATCATCCAGTTTTGATTTCCTGCGCCATAGGTTGAAGAACTATATTTTACAATAGGCGGCAACTCTTGTGAGAAGGCACAAAAACAGCATAAAAAAAGAATAAGGTATAACTTTGTTTTCAATGGTAGCGTTTGTTTGTTTTGTCAAAAATAAATCTAAAAATAGTACTTATTTATCGGATGAAAAACATAATTACCATACAAGGCCAAAATTGACTTTTAAACCTCATTTTTAATCATTATTTGTGAGTTGTTCATCCTGAAATCTCTGTTCAAAATTGATTACTTTTGTAAAAATTATCATTTTTATGCAAGTTGACCTTTCTAAATTAGATCCAAAGAAAAATATCATTATAAAAGGAGCGCAAGTACACAATTTAAAAAACGTGGATGTTGCTATACCTAGAAATAAACTAGTGGTTATTACAGGTCTTTCAGGATCTGGAAAATCTAGCTTAGCATTTGATACTTTGTACGCCGAGGGACAGCGTAGGTATGTAGAAAGCTTATCATCTTATGCACGTCAATTTCTTGGCAGACTCGATAAACCAAAGGTAGAATATATTAAAGGTATTGCTCCAGCTATTGCCATTGAACAAAAGGTCAACACTACAAATGCCCGTTCTACAGTGGGCACCTCTACTGAAATTTATGATTATATAAAATTACTTTTTGCAAGAATAGGACGCACTTATTCCCCAGTTTCTGGTGCTGAAGTCAAAAAAAACACAGTTACTGATGTAGTAAATGCGGTAAAAAAGCTAGAACAAAACAGTAAATGGTTGTTATTAGCTCCCATTCATTTAGAACCAGGCAGAAAAATACATGACAAGCTTAATGTTCTTTTGCAACAGGGTTTTGCTAGAATATTGGTGAACAATGAAATGATCAGACTGGATGCTGTTCCTGAAGCTATAAACGATAAAGAAATTTATTTAATAGTGGATCGTATTGTGGTTAACCAAAATCCGGAAGTTGAGGAAGAATTTTACAACCGCCTTGCCGATGCGGTTCAAACTGCTTTTTTTGAAGGGAAAGGCATTTGCTACTTACAAGAATTAAACACCCATATCAAACATACTTTTTCAAATAATTTTGAACTGGATGGCATCACTTTTTTAGAACCAAATGTACATTTGTTTAGTTTCAATAATCCTTATGGCGCCTGCCCAGTGTGCGAAGGCTACGGAAACATTATTGGTATCGATGCTGAGCTTGTAGTACCCAACACCACTTTATCTATTTTTGAAAATGCTATTTTTCCATGGCGTGGTGATAGTATGAGTTGGTATCGTGACGAGTTAGTTAACAAAGCTTACAAATTTGATTTTCCCATTCACAAACCTTTTTATCAACTTACTGAAGAACAAAAAGAAGTTCTTTGGACAGGAAATGGTTATTTTCAAGGCTTAAATGATTTTTTTAAAGAGCTTGAAGAAAAAAACTATAAAATCCAAAATAGAGTGATGCTTTCTCGCTATCGAGGCAAGACAAAGTGTACCGCATGTAAGGGAAAAAGGCTGCGTGTAGAAGCTTCTTATGTTAAGATTAATCAAAAAACAGTTTCTGATTTGGTTGATTTGCCTATCAAGCACTTGGTTACTTTTTTCAAAAACTTAGAATTAAACGTTTATGAAAAACAAATAGCCAACAGATTACTTATTGAAATCAACAACAGATTGTCTTTTTTAACCGAGGTAGGTCTTGATTACTTAACACTCAATAGAAACTCAGCCACACTGTCTGGTGGTGAATCACAACGTATTAACTTAGCTACTTCACTTGGCAGCAGCCTGGTAGGATCTATGTATATCTTGGATGAGCCAAGCATCGGGTTACACCCAAAAGATACCGAAAGACTAATAAAAGTTCTGCTTTCTTTACGCGACTTAGGTAATACTGTAATTGTTGTAGAGCATGACGAGGATATCATGAAAGCGGCTGATATGATTATAGACATTGGCCCAGAAGCTGGTAGTCTTGGTGGAAATTTAGTGGCCCAAGGAACATTTGACGAAATATTAAAATCTACTTCTCTTACAGCAAAATATCTGAATGGTGATTTAGAAATTTCGGTACCAAAAAAACGCCGACAGTTTAAGAACTTCATAGAAATTAAAGGAGCTCGAGAAAACAACTTACAAAATATTGATGTTACATTTCCGCTAGATGTGTTGACGGTCATTACAGGTGTTTCAGGTAGTGGAAAAAGTACACTGGTAAAGAAAATTCTTTTTCCAGCTATGCAAAAAAAGCTAGAAAATATTGGTGAAAAAGCAGGTCAATTCTCAGAAATATCAGGTTCTTTTTCGCAAATAAAACATATCGAATATGTAGATCAAAACCCAATAGGTAGAAGTTCACGTTCAAATCCGGTAACGTATATCAAAGCATACGATGACATTCGGGATTTGTATGCCAAAGAAAAACTTTCAAAAGTTAGAGGATACCAAGCCAAACATTTTTCATTTAATGTTGATGGTGGGCGCTGCGAAACCTGCAAAGGAGAAGGATCTATCAACGTAGAGATGGTATTTATGGCTGATGTGCAATTGCCATGTGAAACCTGCCACGGTAAACGATTTAAAAAAGAAGTATTAGAGGTAGCGTTTGAAGGGAAAAATATTCATGAAATTCTAACCTTGACTATAGATGATGCAATTGCTTTTTTTACAGCTCAGAAACAAACTAAAATAACTCAAAAACTACAACCTCTTCAGGATGTCGGTTTGGGTTATGTACAATTAGGACAATCATCCTCTACCCTTTCTGGCGGAGAAGCACAGCGTATAAAACTGGCCTCATTTTTAGTAAAAGGAGCCACAAAAGACAAAGCTTTATTTGTTTTTGATGAACCTACAACTGGTTTACATTTTCATGATATTAAGAAACTATTGGCGTCTTTTGATGCTTTAATAGAAAAAGGACACTCCATTATTGTAATTGAACACAATCTTGATCTGATTAAATGTGCCGACTGGTTAATTGATCTTGGTCCCGAAGGTGGAGAAAATGGAGGGAAATTATTAGCGGTTGGTACTCCAGAGCAGGTTGTGAAAAATAAAGAATCTATTACTGGAACGTATTTAAAAGCAGTTCTAAAATAATAAAAAAGCCGATATACTTTTTCAAGTATATCGGCTTTTAATATTTGGAATAAGTTATTTAGAATCGGTATCCTAAGCT
>NZ_MTCA01000134.1:0-8551 GCF_002150205.1 Flavobacterium sp. FPG59
AAACAATATTTCCATAATGATAAATATCACCCGCCTCTTTGATTTCCCTTACTACCAACAAGAAAAATATACATCTATTCCAGATGCGTTGGTTACCAAACAAAATGGAGAATGGATTAAAACCTCTACTCAAGAATACATTGCTAATGCAAATGCCATATCACGTGCATTAATTCAGTTAGGGATACAAAAAAATGATAAAATTGCTATCATTTCTACCAATAATAGAACTGAATGGAACACTATGGATATAGGAGTATTGCAAACAGGTGCTCAAACTGTGCCTATTTATCCTACAATTGCCGAAGATGATTACGAATATATCTTAAACCACTCTGAATCTATTTACTGTTTTGTATCTGATACAGAAGTTTTAAGAAAATTACGTTTGATTCAAAAAAACGTTCCAACTTTAAAAGGTGTTTACTCTTTTAATGAAATAGAAGGATGTGCAAACTGGAAAGAATTGCTAGTTCTAGGTCAGGACACGAGTCTTCAAGATACAGTAGAGCAACGCAAAAACGATGTTAAAACAGAGGATTTAGCCACAATTATCTACACATCTGGAACAACAGGAAGACCTAAAGGCGTAATGTTATCCCATCAAAATATAGTTTCTAATGTTTTAGATAGCGCCAAAAGAATTCCTTTTGAAGCAGGAAAAAGTAGAGCATTGAGCTTCCTTCCTATTTGTCATATTTTTGAAAGAATGATCCTTTATTTATACCAATATTATGGTGTATCCATCTATTTTGGAGAATCTATTGAGCGCATCAGTGATAACATCAAAGAGGTGCAACCTACTGTAATTACTGCCGTTCCTAGACTTCTTGAAAAAGTATATGATAAAATTTATGCCAAAGGAACAGAACTCACAGGAATTAAGAAAAAACTTTTTTTCTGGGCTATTGATTTAGGTCTTGTTTATGAGCCTTACGGCAAAAATGGATTTTGGTATGAGTTCCAACTTAAAATTGCTCGAAAACTAATTTTTAGCAAATGGAAAGAAGGTTTAGGTGGAAAACTTGACTTAATGGTATCTGGTAGTGCAGCATTACAACCAAGACTAGCCAGAATTTTTGCAGCAGCAGAAATCCCTGTTATGGAAGGATATGGCTTAACTGAAACTTCTCCTGTAATTTCTGTAAATGATTTAAGAAATAAAGGTTTTAGAGTTGGTACAGTAGGAAAAGTTATTGACAACGTATCAGTAGTGATTGCTGAAGATGGTGAAATTTTATGTAAAGGCCCTAATGTGATGATGGGCTATTACAAAGACCCACAACTAACAAGCGAAGTTATTACAGATAACTACTTTCATACGGGTGATATAGGGGAATTTGACAAAGACGGATTCTTGAAAATAACAGATCGTAAAAAAGAAATGTTTAAAACCTCAGGCGGAAAATACATTGCCCCACAACTTATTGAAAACACCATGAAACAATCCCGTTTTATCGAGCAAATCATGGTAATAGGTGACGGACAAAAAATGCCAGGTGCCTTTATTCAACCTAGTTTTGATTTTATTAAAGAATGGGCTTTAATTCATAAAATTGAATTAGGTAACAGCAATGAAGCTATTGTAGCCAATGAAAAAGTAATAGAACGTATTCAACAAGAAGTTGATACTTTGAATGAAAAGTTTGGAAATTGGGAGAAAATAAAACGTTTTGAACTCACTCCAAATATTTGGTCTATAGAAGGAGGAGAACTCACACCTACTCTAAAATTAAAACGAAAAATAGTTTTACAAAAATATGCTGACTTATTTAATAAAATTTACAATTAATATAATGTCTTAAAACCTTATCAAGGATTTTAAATTAAAATATAATGTTACCCATTATCAGCCATAAGTTTTACTTGTGGCTTTTTTTTGGCCTAAAAATAAGGCTTTGTCTGATTATAACAACATATAGACTACAACCCATTACAAGACACTTTACCTTATAAAGTTCTCATATTCAAGAATGTTTTTTTATATTTAATAAATTTTTAATAAAAAAAACACTTTTATTATGCGTGCATAGTATTTTTTTTATTATATTTGAAATCGATATAGTTTCCCATGAAAGATAAAACAATAGATTACATATTAAGAGCAACATGGCAAGCAGTAGCCAGAATGTATAACGAAGAAGCATCAAAATATGATGCAAGTATGGCAACAGGTTTTGCATTGTTGAGTATTGATAAAGAAGGTGGAACTCCATCAACTTCTTTAGGACCTAAAATGGGAATGGAAGCCACAAGCTTAACAAGAACTCTTAAATCAATGGAGGAAAAGGGATTAATTATACGCAAGAAAAATCCTGAGGATGGACGTGGAGTATTGATTTACTTAACAGAATTTGGAAAAGAAAAAAGAGAACTTTCAAAAAATACAGTTCTGAAATTTAATGATGCTGTACGCAAATCAATTTCTGAAGAAAAACTACAACATTTTGTTGAAGTTGCGGATGTAATTAACGAATTAATTGTAGAAAAAAACATTTTTAACAACACCCACACACTTGACACAACTGTTGAAAAATTAGAAATTAAGGAAACAGTTCAATTAGAATCTAATATATAATCAGACAGATAAAACATTACAAATTAAAAAAACAAACATAAACGAAGTATGAAACGCACCATCAAAAAAGTTGCAGTAATAGGATCCGGAATTATGGGATCTGGAATTGCTTGTCATTTTGCTAACATTGGAGTTGAAGTATTGCTTTTGGATATTATCCCAAGAGAATTGACGGATGCCGAAGCAAAAAAAGGACTCACACTAGAGAGTAAAATTGTTAGAAATCGATTGGTAAATGATAGTTTAGCTACAGCTTTAAAATCAAAGCCATCTCCTATTTACAGTCAAAAATTTGCAAATCGAATCTCAACTGGTAATACAACAGATGACATGGCAAAAATTGCTGGTGTAGATTGGATTATTGAGGTTGTTGTTGAAAAACTTGATATTAAAAAATTAGTTTTTGAACAAATTGAGAAATTTAGAAAACCAGGTACATTAGTAACTTCTAACACTTCTGGTATTCCTATTCATTTTATGAGTGAAGGAAGAAGTGAAGATTTTCAAAAACATTTTTGTGGAACCCACTTTTTTAACCCAGCGCGTTACTTGAAATTATTTGAAATCATTCCTGGACCAAAAACAAGCACAGAGGTTTTAGATTTTCTTACGGTTTATGGAGAGAAGTTTTTAGGAAAAACTTCGGTTTTGGCCAAAGATACTCCAGCGTTTATTGGAAACCGAATTGGAATTTATGGAATTCAAAGTTTGTTTCACTTGGTAAAAGAAATGGGACTTACTATTGAAGAAGTAGATAAATTGACTGGGCCTGTTATTGGTCGTCCAAAATCGGCTACTTTTAGAACTGTTGATGTTGTAGGTTTGGATACTTTAGTTCATGTTGCCAATGGTATTTATGAAAACTGTCCAAATGATGAGCAACACGACTTGTTTAAACTTCCTGGGTTTGTAAACACCATGATGGAAAACAAATGGTTGGGTAGCAAAACAGGACAAGGATTTTATAAAAAAGAAGGTAAAGACATCTTAACCTTAGATCTAGATACATTAGAATATAGAGCTGCAAAAAAAGCATCTTTTGCAACACTTGAACTTACCAAAACTATTGATAAACCGATCAACCGTTTTAAAGTACTTGTAAAAGGGAAAGATAAAGCTGGTGAATTTTACAGAAAAAGTTTTGCTGGGTTATTTGCTTATGTATCTAACAGAGTTCCTGAAATTTCAGATGAATTTTACAAGATAGACGATGCTATGAAAGCCGGTTTTGGATGGGAAAATGGACCATTTGAAATTTGGGATGCTATAGGTGTTGAAAAAGGAATTGAAATCATGAAGGCAGAAGGTTTAGCTCCTGCTGCATGGGTAAATGATATGTTAGCTTCTGGAAATACTAGTTTTTATTCAGTAAAAGAAGGTACAACGTTTTTCTACAATATTCCAAGTAAAACACAAACAAAAGTTCCGGGACAAGACGCCTTTATTATCCTAAATAACATTCGCGAAAGCAAAAAAGTTTGGAGTAACAGCGGTGCAATCATCCAAGATTTAGGAGACGGAATTTTGAATTTAGAATTCCAATCTAAAATGAATACAATTGGTGGTGATGTTTTACAAGCTATCAATAAAGCAATTGATTTATCTGAGAAAGAATATCAAGGATTGGTTATTGGTAATCAAGCAGCAAACTTCTCTGTAGGTGCCAATATTGGAATGATTTTCATGATGGCTGTGGAGCAAGAGTATGATGAGTTGAATATGGCTATCAAAATGTTCCAAGACACGATGATGCGCGTACGTTACTCTGGAATTCCAGTTGTAGTAGCACCACACGGAATGACTTTTGGTGGTGGTTGCGAAATGAGTTTGCATGCTGACAAAGTTGTTGCTGCAGCAGAAACCTATATGGGATTAGTTGAATTTGGTGTTGGGGTTATACCTGGCGGTGGTGGATCTAAAGAATTGGCTATGCGTGCCTCTGATTTATTCCATAAAAATGATGTGGAGTTAAATGTACTGCAAGAATATTTCTTGACTATTGCAATGGCAAAAGTATCTACATCAGGATATGAAGCATTTGACACTGGATTACTTCAACATGGTAAAGATATCATTGTAATCAATAAAGACAGACAGATTGCAGAAGCAAAAAAACATGCACTCTTGATGGCCGAAGCTGGTTACACACAACCAATACGTAGAAAGGATGTAAAAGTACTAGGAAAACAAGCTCTTGGGATGTTCTTAGTAGGTACAGATCAAATGGAAGCTGGAAAATACATCTCTGAACATGATAAAAAAATAGCTAATAAACTAGCTTACGTAATGGCAGGTGGTGATTTATCTGAGCCAACACTAGTAAGCGAACAATATTTATTGGATATCGAAAGAGAAGCTTTCTTATCATTATGTACAGAGAGAAAAACATTAGAAAGAATCCAATTTATGTTGACCAAAGGGAAACCGTTGAGAAATTAATTTTAAACAATAAATTAAGACTTATAAATTAAAACTTATTATCGTTTAAAAATTTACGAGTCAAAATTCAAAATACTAGTTATGAAAACAGCCTATATAGTAAAAGCATACAGAACAGCCGTGGGGAAAGCCCCAAAAGGAGTGTTCAGATTTAAACGTCCTGATGAATTAGCAGCAGAAACCATCGAATTTATGATGAATGAGTTGCCAAGTTTTGATAAAACACGCATTGATGACGTAATGGTAGGAAATGCAATGCCAGAGGCAGAACAAGGACTAAACGTTGCGAGACTTATTTCGTTAATGGGTTTAAAAGTAGAAGATGTTCCTGGTGTTACTGTAAACAGATATTGTGCTTCTGGTTTGGAAACTATTGGTATGGCTACGGCTAAAATTCAATCAGGTATGGCACATTGTATTATTGCAGGTGGAGCTGAAAGCATGAGTTTTATCCCAATGGGAGGTTACAAACCAACTCCGGATTATGCTGTTGCAAAAGCTGGAAACGAGGATTACTACTGGGGAATGGGTCTTACTGCTGAGGCAGTAGCACAACAATTTAAAGTATCTCGTGAGGATCAAGATGAATTTGCATACCACTCTCACATGAAAGCTTTGCAAGCACAAGCCGAAGGTAAATTTGACAAGCAAATTGTTCCTATTACGGTGGAACAAACATTCCTTAATGAAAACGGAAAAAAAGAAACCAAATCATACGTTGTAAATAAAGACGAAGGTCCAAGAGCTGGTACATCAAAAGAAGCTTTGGCTGGATTACGTCCTGTTTTTGAAGCAAATGGTAGTGTAACTGCAGGAAACTCATCACAAATGAGTGATGGTGCTGCTTTTGTTTTGATCATGAGCGAAGAAATGGTAAAAGAGTACAACTTAGAACCAATTGCTCGTTTGGTAAATTTCGCTTCGGCAGGAGTTGAGCCTAGAATTATGGGTATTGGACCAGTAAAAGCAATTCCAAAAGTATTAAAACAAGCAGGTTTGACAATTAATGATATTGATTTAATAGAGTTAAACGAAGCTTTTGCTTCTCAAGCATTAGCTGTAACCCGTGAATTAGACTTAAATCCAGAAATCATTAATGTAAATGGAGGTGCCATTGCATTAGGTCATCCACTAGGATGTACTGGAGCAAAATTATCAGTACAACTGTTTGATGAAATGAAACGTAGAGGAAGCAAGTACGGAATTGTAAGCATGTGTGTAGGGACTGGTCAAGGTTCTGCAGGTGTTTACGAGTTGTTATAGAACAGAATAAAGAATAAAGAATAAAGAATAAAGAATAAAGAACATAGACTTAGAATCAGACTTGATATGAGGCACAACTATAAAAATCTGAAAATTTGGCAACTTGGGATAACCATTGCAAATGAGATTTCAGATTTATTAATAGAATTTCCACCGCATGAAAGGTATGATTTAAGTTCCCAAATTAGTAGATGTTCTGTTTCAATGCCTAGTAATATAGCTGAAGGATCCTCTAGAACAGATAAATCTTTCAGTCATTTTTTAGACATCTCTTTAGGATCATCTTTTGAACTGATAACGCAATTATTAATTGCAAAGCATAGAAAATATATAAACGAAACAAAATTTAATCAATTAGAAATTAAAATAGAAGAATTTCAAAGAATGACAATGGGTTTTCAAAACGGTCTAAAATAATAGATCTTTCAAAATCTATAATTCTATATTCTATTCTCTTTTCTCTAAAAAAAAAAGAAAAATGGCAGATACAATTGAAAAAAACGTAACCCGTGGTGGTCAGTTTTTAGTTAAAGAAACAAAATGTGAAGATATTTTCACACCTGAAGATTTTACAGAAGAGCAATTAATGATGCGTGACTCTGTAAAAGAGTTTGTAGACAAAGAATTGTGGGCTCACAAAGATCGTTTTGAAAAAAAGGATTACGCTTACACAGAAGAATCCATGAGAAAAGCAGGTGAACTAGGACTTTTAGGAGTTGCAGTTCCTGAAGCTTACGGTGGATTAGGAATGGGGTTTGTATCAACTATGTTAGTGTGCGATTACATTTCTGGAGCAACTGGATCGTTCTCAACTGCTTTTGGAGCTCATACAGGTATTGGTACTATGCCAATCACATTATATGGATCTGAGGAGCAAAAATTAAAATACGTACCTAAACTTGCTTCAGGAGAGTGGTTTGGTGCTTATTGCCTAACGGAGCCAGGAGCTGGATCTGATGCAAATTCAGGAAAAACTAAAGCAGTTTTATCTGAAGATGGTACACATTATTCTATCACTGGTCAAAAAATGTGGATATCAAATGCAGGTTTCTGTAGCTTGTTTATTGTTTTTGCTAGAATTGGTGATGATAAAAACATTACAGGTTTCATCGTTGAAAATACGGATAACAACGGAATTTCAATGGGTGAAGAAGAGCATAAACTAGGAATTCGTGCTTCATCTACTCGTCAGGTTTTCTTTAACGAAACTAAAGTTCCTGTTGAAAACATGTTATCTGAAAGAGGTAATGGTTTTAAAATAGCGATGAACGCACTTAACGTAGGAAGAATTAAATTGGCAGCAGCTTGTCTTGATGCACAACGTAGAGTAATTACAGGATCTGTAAAATATGCTAATGAAAGAATCCAATTTAATACAGCTATTTCTCAATTTGGTGCAATTCGTTCTAAATTAGCTGAGATGGCAACTTCTTGCTACGCAGGAGAAAGTGCTTCTTACCGTGCAGCAAAAGATATTGAAGACAGAATCATTGCTCGTGAAGCAGAAGGAACTTCTCATCAAGAAGCTGAATTAAAAGGGGTTGAAGAATATGCAATAGAATGTTCAATCTTGAAAGTTGCTGTATCAGAAGATGTTCAAAACTGTTCTGATGAAGGAATTCAAATTTTTGGGGGTATGGGATTCTCTGAAGATACTCCTATGGAAAGTGCTTGGAGAGATGCAAGAATTGCTCGTATTTACGAAGGTACAAATGAGATTAACAGAATGCTTTCAGTAGGTATGTTAATTAAAAAAGCAATGAAAGGGCACGTTGATTTATTAGGACCTGCTATGAAAGTATCTGAAGAGTTGATGGGAATTCCATCATTTGACACACCAGACTACTCTGAATTATTTGCTGAGGAAAAAGAAATCATCAAAAACTTAAAGAAATCTTTCTTGATGGTTGCTGGTAGTGCTGTTCAAAAATTTGGAGCTGACTTAGATGCACACCAACAATTATTAATGGCTGCTTCGGATATGCTGATTGAAGTTTACATGGCAGAAAGTACTATCTTAAGAACTGAGAAATTAGCTAAAAAAGAAGGGGAAGATAAAGTTCAAGAGCAAATTGCAATGGCTAAACTTTACTTGTACAAAGCCGTTGATATTGTAAACCAAAAAGGAAAAGAAAGCATTATTTCTTTTGCTGAAGGTGATGAGCAACGTATGATGTTAATGGGATTACGTCGTTTTACAAAATACACAAATATGCCAAATGTAGTGGCATTAAGAGAAATAATTACTGCTAAACTAGTAGCAGAAAATGA
>NZ_MTCA01000368.1:0-1418 GCF_002150205.1 Flavobacterium sp. FPG59
GCATACCCATACGCTTCGGCACTCTTATGCTACGCATCTGCTCGAAGATGGCATTGATATTATGACGCTCAAAGACCTTTTGGGACATCAAAATATCGAAACCACGATGGAATACCTGCATATTGCCCAACTCGAGAGTCAGCGCATTTTTAGTCCACTCGATACGCTTTTTGCACAATGCAGTGGCAGGTAGCCTGCACTGAGCGAAGTAGAAATGAAATAGCCGATGTGTTGCGAAAAGTAGGGCCCAAAATAGAAAGTTACGGGCTCAATACGTGGCAATTGCGCACGCTTTACGCCATAAAAAAGTGCCGAACAGCCGAGTTGGGTGGTCATATCGATGCATGCGATGAGTGTGGCAACATTAGCATTAGTTACAATTCTTGCAGGAACCGACATTGTCCCAAGTGTCAGGGCAACAAACGCGAAGATTGGATACAAGCCAGAAGCACAGAACTCTTGCCAGTGCCTTATTTTCATGTAGTTTTTACCTTGCCTGATAGCATTAATTCATTGGCTATACATCAGCCAAAATTGGTTTATGATACACTTTTTGAAGCGACATGGGAAACACTAAAAACCTTTGGCAAGGCCAAAGAAATGCAAATGGGAATGATAGCGGTTTTGCATACGTGAGGACAGCAATTGAGCTTGCATCCGCACCTGCATTGCATTGTTCCTGGTGGTGGAATCAATAGAGACGGTCAGTGGAAAAATGCAAGAACCGATGGTAAATTTTTGTTCCCAGTAAAAGCGTTGTCAAAAGTTTTTAGGGCTAAATATTGCGCCAAACTCAAAGCAAAATCACCTATCCTCTACGAACAAATTCGTCAGGATTTATGGAAAAAACCTTGGGTTGTATTTGCAAAGAAACCTTTTGGAAATACAAAGTCGGTAGTGGAATATTTAGGAAGATACACCCATAAAATCGCCATTAGTAACCAGAGAATCACAAGGATTGACAATGAAAACGTAACTTTTGATTACAAGGATTACCGAGTAGCGGGCGTGAAAAAGCAAATGACGCTGACGCATCAGGAATTCATCAGGCGTTTTGCGTTGCATATTTTGCCCAAACGTTTTGTCAAGATCCGTCATTACGGTTTTTTGAGTAGCACTTGGAAACGTCAAAAGCTCAAGCTTTTGCAGGAAAATCTGCAAGTAAAAGTCATGGAAAAGCGGGAGAAGAAACCCTTTTTACCCAAGTGTCCGTGTTGTAAAACAGGAAATTTACACCGCATAGCAGTCTTCGATCAGCGTGGTCCACCTCCCGAAGCGTCGGGATGGTATATTGGCGGTGGGCCAATTACAAATTCCTCTTAAAGTTAATTTTATGGGGAAGGGCACGGATGCCTAATCCCGAAACTTTGGGAAAGGAAAAAACTAGAAAACTATATTTTAAACTACTTCAAAAAAAA
>NZ_MTCA01000201.1:0-5461 GCF_002150205.1 Flavobacterium sp. FPG59
AAAGGTTACTGCTTTATAACTAAAACAGTCACCCACATTTTTGCTTTTACCCAAATGATTATAAATCCTTAAACTCTTGTCAAACAAGAGTAATGATTTTGAATACTCTCCTGCATCTTGATGTTTCATACCAAGGTTTAGAATTGAATCAGCCATTTTAATGTTTTCCTTTTTTGTCAGAATAATTTTTTGTTTAATTCTTGATTGCCCAAAAAAAGATATTCCATTAAATAATAGAAAAATAGAGAAAACAATATGTATGACTCTTTTCATGAGTATATTGGTTATGATAAAATATGAAAACGTACATATTCAAGTTTAGAATAGGTACGTTTTTAATATTTAAAATTGCAAATAAGTTAAATTTATTTAAAGATATCCCCTGTATAATTGTTAGGCTTAATTATAACTGGGGGTATTATATCTCCATCCCCACCAGATACTATGTCTAATTGCTCTTCATTTAATTCTACATCATCCATATTAACCTCAGCTGGAATATTGATAAAAATTGTTGAAAAATCTGTTTGATCAACAAACGCAATATTCTTACCCTCAGGCAAATGAAAAGGCTGCCCTAAAAAATTTTCTATAGTTGTGATGGGGCTAGCTATTAAATTGCTTTTAAAAGTTGGATCCTGCCATGCCTTTTTAATAATTGCATCTAGAATTTTTTGGTCTTTAGTTAATTCCATTTTTATCGTTTTTGTTAATTCATTTTTAGAATTGTGAAATTAAGCTCTTATTTACGAACAGAAATGCCAAAAATGCTGACAAAAGATTAATACTTGATCAACATAAAGTTTCTTAAAACAGTTTTTATCTTATTAATTATTATAAATTGAATGATTCACTACTAAAATTCTTCTGAGATACCATGTTCAAATCTCGATATTTCTAGAAGTTTTAAAAATCAAAAAGTTTACATTTTAAGCGGTATTAAAGCAATTCATCACCTCTTTTTAATGTATAATTTGTTGCGATAAGTGTCATGTGAACACGGTTAAAGTAGAAGAATTTATAGCATAAGCTAGAGGAATTTTAATCGCTGTTGAAATTATTGATGCTACAACTAGATATATTACAAAAGAACAGTTTCAAGATTTAGAGCATCAACTAAACTATAAACCTAGAAAAAAATTTGGTTATAAAACACCAAAGCAATTTCATTTAAATATATAGACAAATCAGCAAAAACTTGCATTTACAACTCGTATCCACCTACTATTAATTCATCCCCAACCGCAATTGCTAAGCTTTTGTGGTTTTTTTGTGTTTTTCAAAATAAGGATTTAAAAAAAAAAAACAAATAGCTGACTGTTAGTTATTTATGAATTTTAACTAAATTTGATAAGAATCTTAATCCCAAAAATTATGTCAAAAAAAATTCTTTATCTTTTAGGAATTGCAGTTACCATTATTTTAGGTATGTTTTTGTACCAAAACTATTGTTGCAATTGCTGTATGATGCCTCCGAAATTAGACGACTCAACTACTGTTGTCAATAATAAGAGAACTGGTCTAGTTCCTTTTACTATTAAAGGGAGCGATTTCGACTACCATTGTAATGACAATATAAAATTTGTCAAAAACGAAACGGCGGCTCTTGTGCCCTTTTCTGATTCTGTAGCAATTGGATTTAAAAATCTGAAAACAGCATTACAATCTAATCCTAATAAAAAAATTAAGATTACAGGTTATGCCACTTCCGACGAAAAAAACACCAGTACTTTTCCGAATTTAGCCCTGGCTCGAGCTAATGATCTAAAAAAGTATTTAATTTCAACTGGTTTTGATGCCAATTCTTTTGTTTTAGAAGGAGAAATTAAAGATAAATGGGAAATGATTTCAGACACGCTTATTGGTCCTGCATCTTTTAACATCATTGAAAACGAACCAGCAAGCAACAATCAATGGGAGGTGTTAAAAGCAAAAATAAATGCAAATCCACTTATATTGTATTTCAACACGAATGAATCTCGAGAGAACTTGAGTACCGAGGAGCAAACTAAAATTGCTGAAATAGCAACTTATTTAAAAAATGTTCCTAACGCAAAAGTGAGTATTGTAGGGCATTCCGACAGTGTTGGTGCAAGAGAAGCTAACATTGTTCTGGGACAATCACGTGCTGAATTTGCTAAAGCATTTTTAATAAAAAAAGGAATTGATTCAAAACAAATTGAAACCAGTTCGCAAGGTCCAGACAATCCTATTGCGGACAACACAAGCGAAGAAGGAAAATCAAAAAACAGAAGAACAGTTGTTACTATAAAATAACCAAAAACACATTTAATTATGAATATACCATGTATCTTAATACCCTTAATAGTAGGGTTAATTTGTGCCTTGTTAGGCTATTTGTTAGGAAAGTTGTTGTCCAAAAACAATTCCGATTCAAGTTCTTTGAAAAATGATTTGGATGCTTGTTTGCAAAAATCAAATCAATATTCTAAAACTATTGCCAACTTAGAGGCTGAATTGGCAAATGCTAAAAAAGTAACTTCACAATCTTTTGCAAGTGTACCCGATGCTCCTAAATTTTTATTCGATTCCGAATTAGCAGCTTCGGTTTTTGGAAAAAAAATCAAAGAAAATGATTTGAAAATTGTAGAAGGAATTGGTCCAAAAATCGAGGAATTATTTCACGCAGCAGGCATCAAAACTTGGCAAGCTATGTCTGAATCCTCTGTTGAAAAACTCCAAGCTGTTTTGGATTCAGGTGGCGAAAGATTTTCTGTTCACACTCCCGGAACTTGGGCAAGACAAGCTGCATTAGCATACCAAGGAAAATGGCAAGAATTAAAAGATTGGCAAGATAAATTAGACGGAGGAAAAGAATAAAAAACATTATTTTATTTTTTAAAAGCTACAACGATACTCTTATTTGTTGTAGCTTTTTTGTTTATTTTGAGTTGTTTTATTTGTAACTCTACACGCTATATTTTTTGACAACGATTTCATTAATTGAGTTACTTTATAGAAAAAAAAGTAACGTTCTACACGCTAAGTAATACATTAAATTTTTCGAACTTAGAATTTTAATTCTAGAAATTTGTAGTCGATAATTCTGACTCAGCTACTACAGGAGTGTATACTAAAACCAAAGACTGTACCGATGATGGTAAATTAGCACAATTACCATTTGAACTTACATAGGAGATACTTATGGTTCACCATTGTATGTAGGAAAAATAAAAAACTCTGCTGGATCATAATGATGGAACCTTTCTATTCCGATTAAAAATCAACATAAATTAAAAGTTTGGATCCCACTTTTATTGAATTGAAATAGACCTTGCAAAATGTTTTTTAAAACAAAAAAGCCCAACATTTCTGCTGAGCTTTCGTTTGATATTAAATAGTCTACCAAATTTTAACACGTTTATCGGTTGCTAAATAAAGTGAATCTGTAGGTTTAATTTTAAATGCTTCGTAAAATTCTGGAACGTTGCGTACTACAGCATTAATTCTGAATTTAGCTGGCGAATGTGGATCAGAAGCAATTTGATTGCGTATTGCTTTTTCACGGCTTTTATCTAACCACACTTGTCCCCAACCTAGAAACACTCTCTGAATCCCTGTGAAACCATCCATTACTGGTGCTTCTTTTCCGTTAAGGCTTAGTTTGTAGGCTTTAATTGCAATACTCAATCCTCCCAAATCTCCAATGTTTTCTCCAAGGGTAAACTCTCCGTTAAGATTTAAATCTGGAAATACTTTGAAAGCACTGTATTGATCTACTAATGATTTTGTTTTGGCTTTAAAAGCCGTTAAATCTTGTGGTGTCCACCAGTTTCTCATAACCCCTTCACCATCAAAAGTACTTCCTTGATCGTCAAAACCATGACCAATTTCATGACCTATTACCGCTCCAATTCCGCCATAATTTACGGCGTCTTCTGCTTTTAAATTAAAGAAAGGCGGTTGTAAAATAGCTGCTGGAAATACAATTTCGTTCAAGGTAGGATTGTAATAAGCGTTTACCGTTTGAGGCGTCATTCCCCACTCTGTTCTGTCAACAGGTTTTCCTAACTTGTTTAACATTCTATTGTACTCAAATGCTCTGGCTCTTTCTGCATTTCCATACAAATCGTTTTTAGCCACTTTTAATGCTGAATAATCTCTCCATTGGTCTGGATAACCAATTTTAATCATGAATTTATCTACTTTGGCAAGTGCCTCTTTCTTGGTATTTGCACTCATCCAATCTAGCTTCTTGATACTTTCGGCATAGGCTTTCAAAAGATTTTTAACCATTCCGGTCATGCGTTCTTTTGCTTCTGGCGAGAAATGCTTTTTTACATATACTTTACCTACTATTTCTCCCAATCCACCGTTTACAGTGCTTACACCTCTTTTCCAATCTTCTTCCTGAGCTTCTGTACCGTATAGTGTTTTTCCGTAAAAGTCAAAATTTTGTTTGTCTAAAGCTGTTGTTAAATAATTGGAAGTATTGTTTATCAAACTCCATTTAAGGTAGGTTTTCCAAGTATCAATTGGCGTATTTTTGATAATAGTATTTAAGCTTTTGGTATATTCCACCTGAGAAATTACGATTGTTTTTTCTTTATCAATACCTGCATTTTTAAGCATTGCATTCCAATCGAAATCAGCCATTAACTTTTTTAAATCTGCTACCTTGTATTTGTTATACAGTTTTGCCGTGTTTCTGGTTTCCTCTTTTTTCATGTGGCTGGTAGCCAATACGGTTTCCAAAGCCATGATTTTAGAAGCACTTTCAGCTGCATTTGGAAGCCCCACCAACTGCAACATTTTTTCTATATGCGCTACATATTTCGCACGTGTTTCAACCATTTTGGCATCGACTTGCAAATAGTATTCTCTTTCAGGAAGACCTAACCCGCCTTGCCAAGTCATTAACGTGTATTGTTTTGGGTTTTTAAAATCTTCGGTAACCACTACAGAGAAAGGCATTGAAACGCCTGTTCTGTTTGATTTTCCAAAATAAGCCGCCAAATCAGTATAATTTGCAATAGCATCAATATTTTTCAATTCTGGTTGAATTGGCGCAATTCCTTTGGCATCACGGTCTTTTCTGTTCATGAAAGAGCTGTAGTAATCGCCAATTTTCTGTTCGTCTGAACCTTCGGCAAAAGTACCTTTTGATGCTTCTTCGATAATTGCTTTTACATCCTTTTGAGATTGATCATACAAAATATCAAAAGCACCGTAAGACGTTTTATCTGCTGGAATTTTATTGTTTTTTACCCAGGTTCCATTTACATAGGCATCAAAGTTGTCACCAGGTTTCACAAGCGTATCCATATTTTTTTTGGTAACACCCGAAATTAATTCTTCTTTTTTATTGCACGAAGCCATAAGAACGACCGCAGCAACTAAAGAAATTTTTAGGTTTTTCATTGTTGAAGTTTTATTTGTTGGTTTAATATATTTTCTTACTTTATTAATAGTTAGTTGCTTTTTTAGCAATTTGTTACAT
>NZ_MTCA01000266.1:0-3634 GCF_002150205.1 Flavobacterium sp. FPG59
CTCTAGTTGTATGTCTTTGATATCGTTCGGATTCATTTTATAGCGGTAAACCCCTTTGTTTCCAATTGCAAATAAGGTATTGTCTCGAATAATTACATCAAAACAATTTTTTTCGATTGAGTGAACCAAAACCGGTTCTACCGGATTTTCGATATTAAATATTTTTATTACATCGTCGCAAACCAATAGGTATTTTGCAGTATAAAACCCAATTCCTTTAGGTTGCATGAGATTTCGACTGTGAATTAATTTGGGGTTTTTAAGATCCTTAGTGTCGTAAACTTGCAAAACGTTGATGTTATTGCCACAAGTAGTGTTTGAGTTCAATGTTACATAGGAATGTGTGCTATTGGCAATGACAGGGTCGCAAGCGGTAAAGTGTCGTACACTTGATAATTTGGCTGGGTTTTCAGGATTGCTAATAGAATAAATAAACATTCCATTTCTGGAACCAATAAATAAGTTGTCTCCATAAGAGAACAGCGTTTCGATGTCAAAGCCAATAGGAATATCGTTCACTTTCACTGGTTTTTCGCCGTCTATTAACGAAAATACATTTAATTTCATGTGGTCTACGCTATATAGATAATTGCCTTTTAAGGCAAAAACAGCAAGGGAACCGCCTTGTCCGGTGCTATCGTTTGATGCGCTATCACTGTTAGAACAACCGATTGTAACTATCAATAGGAAGAAGAATATAATTTTTTTCATGATTATTTTTTTAAATTCCAGTCAATTATAATTTCATTGTCTTTTGTGTAGCCAAATGTCCCGTTTGGTGCTTGCTTTTGCGGAAAAACATTTTTATTTCGGTTGGTAACCTTAAAAATTTTTGTCGTTGGATCGAACGTGGCGGTGACTAAATCTACAGCTTGATTAATGTACAGCGTATTGCCTTTGATGGCTAAATCAGTGGCTCCTGGCGCCTTTATAAAATAGAGTCGTTCTGGTTTACTTGGATTTGCATAATCGTAAACATGAAAACCTTTGTTGACATCATTAATAAACATTAAATCTCCTTTAATGTAAATTTTTCCTGATTTAACAATGGGCTGTGTGTTTTGAAAAACGATCGAAGTTTCTAGGGCGCTCCGAGTAATAATTACAGGTTGGTATTCTTGTCTCGGAAAGTCATTGGGATCGGTTGTTGGCCAGCAGGAAACAAACAAAATTGAACCCAGCAATAGAAGTACTGTTTTTTTCATAGTCAAATGTTTCCTTAAAGATAACTAAAGGCTTTTTTGGTTGCGTTACCTTTTGGTTAAATTTAGGTTCATAAGGAATTAGCAATCAGAAATCTATTGGTTTAATTCAAAGAGGTTTTCTAAAAAAGCGATTTTTTCTTTTTCTTCCCACAGTTTGGTGTAAACAAGTAAGTTCAAAAATTCGGTTTTACTGGCACCAAACAGAAAAATAGTATCTAATTTCTTGTCATTGTATTTCCAAATAATATAACCAAGTGTTGCATTTTCCTTGATTTTCGAAACCTTAATTTTTTGTTCTTTAAAGTTGTTAGTTTGGGTTATTTTTTGTGAAGATTTCTTTTACACCTCCTTTTGTGACCACAATCGAATTGTAATTGCCATTTTCGTTAGCTATAAATTCTACTGTTCTGTCATTGTCATCTGATCTAAAAAATTTTGTTTTTGATTCAGGGAAAAGTTCAAGTTCCATACTGTTGTAATAAAGTTTGGCACCCATTTTTAAGATTTCAATTGTGCCAAATTGCCCTGTGTATTGATTATAAATGGATTGGTTTACCTTTATTTTTTTGTGTTTGTAGGGTAGTGTAACTTCTTTTTGAAAAACCATCGCCGAAAGTCCGTAGGCAATGATATGTGAAAGAGATTCATTATTGGAAAGCACAGTGACCAAAACGCGATCTTTTGTAAACCGGTTGAAGGATGTCATAGCTCCAAAAAAGCCACCGTCATGCGCAATCAGTTCATGACCGTGATTGTAAAATGGATTGATTACAAAACCATATCCCCAATTTTGTGTATTGTAAGGTGTAAACATTAGTTGTTTCATTTTTTCGGATAAAAGGCTTGTGCCATAAAGAGCTTTGTCCCAAAGAGCCAAATCTTCAACAGTTGCATAAACACCATCATGACCATAGTTGATGTCCCAATTGATATAAGGGTTGCTAACATAGCGATCTTGTTCTTTGATATAATTTTTTGCTTTGTTAGGAATTAATGCATCATTCCTAATTACACCAGAGTTGTACATACCTGCTTTTTCAAATACATGTTTTTGAAGATAGGTACTGTACTTTTCGCCAGAAACAGATTCTATAATTTTAGCTAACAAATAATAGCCAATATTGCTGTAGGCTGTGTTTGTGCTGGGTTCAAATTCATAGGGCATTTTTTTAATTTCGTTGTAGGCTGAATCAGCAGACATGGTACTTGTTGCAATATTTTTGAAACCCATTGCAAGTCCAGACGAATGAGACAACAGCATGTGTATGGTAACCTGATCTGCTTTGGGGTAATCAGGTATGAAACGACTTAGGGGATCATTCAGAGATAATTTACCATCCTGTACCAATTGAAGGATGGCCGCCGCAGTAAATTGTTTCGTAACCGATGCCAATTGGAATTTAGTGTCAATCGTGTTTTTAATTTTTTGTTCGTAATCAGCAAAACCATAAGCTTTTTTGAAAAGTACAGTATCGTTTTTTGATACTAAAACAGTACCGCTAAACTGATTGATATCATGCTGTGCTTGCATATATTTTTCAATAGCTGCAGCTGTGTTTTTTTGACAAAAAAGAACCGTTGGTAAAATTGTGAATAGGAGCACTACGAGACTTATACCAATTTGATTTCTATTTTTCATGATCCGTTTTACAGTTGATTAATACTTTAGTTAATAGTTGGTCCAGAAGAATTATTTCATTTTCAGACAATCCGGCTAGAGCATCTGTTCTATTTTTTTGTATGGTTGGAGTAAGTAGTGTAATGGTTTCAATTCCTTTTATTGTAATTTCAAGATTGAATTTGCGTCTGTCCGTCTCATGAATTTTCCGACTGATGTAGTCCTTTTTTACCATCAAATCAATAATTCTTGTTACAGAAGCATTGTCTTTAAAAATCATTTCTGCTACTTCTTTTTGGGAATACTGAGGGTTTTTGTGAAGAATAATGAGCACCAAACATTGGTCAACGGTGATATCATGTACTATGGAGCTTATATTTTTTTGAGCCATTTTTCGGTATTCTTTTATTGTTTGCTCTAAGGTGTAAAGTACCGTACCTGTGGGATTTGTATTTTTCATTTGTTTGCTATTTGATACAAATATAATTGATATATCAAATAATTAATTATTTTTTTTGAAAAATATTTATTTTTTGAAATTTTAAATGGGTTTGCTTTGTAATGTTTTTATAATAAATTGATTGGCTGGTTTGAAACGTGTTCTGAAACCACTAATAATTGCAAGTTGGAGTAGGATTTCCCAATCGAAAACTTAGCTTTGGAAAACTTTCAAAAAATTTCTTCTGTAGTATATCGCCTAGGTAAGAAAACAAATTGAAGTTAAAATTTTATTCCTTCTTTTTTATTCAAATTCAATCATTTCAAGAGTACCTATAAGAATAAAAACCAACGAGATTACCAATAGATGGGC
>NZ_MTCA01000239.1:0-4533 GCF_002150205.1 Flavobacterium sp. FPG59
TTAGAAATAATCTTAAAAAAAACAATAGCTCACAATATTTTCATGAATCCCCTACAAAAAAATGTATTTTTGTGGTCTAATTGATAGCTTATTTTGAAAAACATACTTATAATTGACGATGAAGAGAAACTTCGAGGATTGCTTGCTCGAATAGTAAAATCAGAAGGTTTTCATGTCATTGAAGCTCCCGATTTGAAATCAGGGTTTAAAAAATTAGAACAGAACGATATTGATGTGGTACTCTGTGATGTTAAACTTCCAGATGGAAATGGTGTAGATTTTGTAAGCAAGATTAAAGAATCCTTTCCCGTTGTTGAGGTTATTTTATTGACAGCTTTTGGAAATATTTCCGATGGTGTTCAGGCCATGAAAAATGGGGCTTTTGATTATATTGTTAAAGGCGATGATAATGACAGAATACTACCTCTGCTGTATAAAGCTCTTGAAAAATCAGAATTACAACGCAAAGTTGTGATACTCGAAAAACGAATTTCGGATAAATTTTCATTCCAAACTATAGTTGGGAAATCGAAAGCTTTACAGCAAATAATAGAACTTACTAAAAAAGTAGCCGTTACAGATTCAACAGTCTTATTAACAGGAGAAACAGGAACCGGAAAGGAAGTTTTTGCACAAGCCATTCATGAAAACAGCAACCGAGTAGGGAAGTCCTTCGTGGCTTTGAACTGCAGTACTTTCAGTAAGGAAATTCTAGAAAGCGAATTGTTTGGACACAAGCAAGGTGCTTTTACGGGAGCACTAAAAGATAAAAAAGGGTTTATTGAAGAAGCTCATGGTGGGACTTTGTTTCTGGATGAAATAGGAGAAATGCCTATTGATTTGCAAGCTAAATTGCTTCGTGTTTTAGAAACAAATGAATACATTCCGGTTGGAGGAACTACTGTAAAAAAATCTAACTTTCGTTTGATTGCGGCTACAAATCGGGATTTAAAAACGGAAAGTGAAGCACATCGTTTTCGTTCTGATCTGTATTTTAGGCTAAATATTTTCGAGATTAAAATCCCACCTTTGCGCGAAAGAGTAAAAGATATAGCTCCATTAGCCCAAAGTTTTGCAATTCAATTTTCGGCTAAAACCAATAAAAAAGCAGTTCAAATTGATGCCGATTTTCTTCATAAACTAGAAACGTACCACTGGCCAGGAAATGTAAGGGAACTTAAAAACGTGATTGAACGTGCCGTTATTTTGGTTAATAACGAGATTTTAACTCAAGATTTGTTGCCTTACGAAATACAACATCAAACTGCCAAAGACAATAAGATAGTCTCTGCTTTTTCTATAGGTAGCGTCGAAAAATTGCACATTCAAAAAGTTTTGAATTATACAAAAGGCAATAAAGCCGAAACGGCACGGTTACTCGAAATTGGTATTGCCACACTTTACAGAAAATTAGACGAATACAATATTCATTAAAATCGTATTATTTTGAGAAAAGCCTATCATTTTGATAGGCTTTTTTTATGCTTTTTTTTGGCATAAAAACTTCAAAACCTTAATTGATAAAGCTTTAAAGTGTGCTGTAGTTTTATGGAATGCATTTTGGCATAAGCGATGAAGAACATAATAAATCATTCTTATGAAATCGCCATGATTCGAATTAGAAATAAAATCGAAGAATGGCGATACCATATTCCTTAAAAAAACAAATATTAAATACATATGAAAAATCAAGTCACCACGATTTACAAACAAGCAGAACGCTTTGCCGAAATCACCAAGACTGCCATTATTACGGGAAATATTTCCAGAGCAAAAAAATGTTTAGCACTCGCTGAACGCTTATTGGCAACAGGAAGCAATGAAACTAAGATTGCTATTTCCAATGTCTATCTTTTTTCGGTTTCCTCTTTTATGGAAATGCGTCATTGCAATATTTCAAACCTTTTCCCAAAATCCTTGAAGGCGGAATACATCAAGCAAATAAATGCTTCGGGAGTATAACAAGTGTAGTCGATTGAATTATTTGATCGATTGTCTAAAAGTCTAATAATCCAATAATCTAAAATTATGATCATCACAATCCTTTTACTCGCACTAGCCGTTTTGTTATTTGCGATTTGTTTTAAATCTGTCGAATTTTTTGAAAAAATCTAATTTATGACTGCACTATTTATTATTGCACTTGTTGTTTTCGGCTATTTGGTTTACGTATTAATCAAGCCCGAAAAATTTTAAGCATGTGAAATGTAATCAGTGAGAAGTAAAAATTTGAAAAAATCTCTTGGCAGCACAGCCTTCATCTCACGGATCACAACTTACATTTCACAATTCATGTTTCACCATTAACAAATTACATCTTATGAACACAGAATTATTTGGTGTCATCAGTATTTTTATCATCTCTATAATTTTAGCGGTTCCTGTTGGGAAATATATTGCTAAAGTTTTTTCGGGAGATAAAACAGTACTTGACCCGATTTTCAATCCAATTGAAAAATTTATTTTCAAAATAAGTGGTATCAATTCCACCGAAGAAATGAACTGGAAACAACATTTAAAAGCGTTATTAAGCGTGAATATGGTTTGGTTCTTTCTTTGCTTTTTTGTTTTGTTATTTCAAGGTTCAATGCCTTTGAATCCAGACAATAATCCAAACATGACTCCCGATTTGGCATTCAATACCGCTATTTCGTTTGTGGTGAATTGCAATTTGCAGCATTACTCCGGTGAAACAGGCGTTTCTTATTTGTCACAAATGGTATTGATGTTCCTGCAATTTGTTTCAGCAGGTGTCGGGATGGCAGCCGCAGCAATGGTTTTTACTGCAATGAAAGAAAGAACCACAGATAAATTGGGCAACTTTTATAATTATTTTATCAAAAGCTGTACTCGTATTTTACTGCCTCTTTCTGCTCTTGTAGCCATCGCTTTGTTATTTAGCGGAACTCCAATGACTTTTGAAGGAAAAGATACAATTACCAATTTACAAGGTGATTCAGTGTCAGTTTCCCGTGGACCAGCTGCAGCATTTATCGGAATCAAACATATCGGTACCAATGGCGGAGGATTTTTTGGAACCAATTCGGCACATCCATTAGAGAATCCAACTTATTTTAGTAATGCAGTTGAACTTTGGGCACAATTGATTATCCCTTTTGCTATGATTTTTGCTTTGGGTTTTTATCTAAAGAAAAGAAGGCTGTCCTACGTAGTTTTTGGTGTGATGACTATTGGGTTTTTACTTTTAGTTATTCCAACAGTTATAAGTGAACTCAACGGAAATCCAGCTATCGAAAAAATGGGAATTGCCCAAACAACCGGAGCTATGGAAGGAAAAGAGGTTCGTTTTGGACCCGCTATTTCTGGATTTTGGAGCATTGCGACTACCGTAATTTCTACAGGTTCGGTCAATAGTATGCATGACAGTTCAATGCCGGTTTCTGGTTCGATGCAGTTATTAGCTATGATGGTTAACGCCTTTTATGGTGGTTGCGGCGTAGGGTTTTTGAACTTCTATATTTTTATCATTCTCGCAGTCTTTATTTCGGGATTAATGGTGGGACGAACACCAGAATTTTTAGGGAAGAAAATTGAAGCTCGTGAGGTCAAAATTGCTGCTTTCATTGCCATTCTTCACCCTTTATTGATATTGTCAGGAACGGCTTTGGCATCTTATTTTGCTGCAAATGATACTGCAATGGGCTACTGGTTTAGCGGTAATGCCACTGGCTGGTTGAACAATCCTGGGAATCACGGATTTTCGGAAATGTTATACGAATATACTTCGAGCGCAGCCAACAACGGTTCTGGATTTGAAGGTTTGGGCGACAATAATCCTTTTTGGAATATCACCACAGGAATTGTGTTGTTACTGAGTCGTTTCCTTCCTATCATTGGGCCTTTAGCTATCGCAGGATTGTTGGCAAATAAAAAATATATTCCTGAAAGTGCTGGGACTTTAAAAACAGACACGACCATTTTTGGAGTTATGGTTTTTGCTGTAATCGCCATTATTGCAGCCTTATCTTTTTTCCCTGCATTGGCTTTAGGACCATTGGCAGAATACTTTTCTATGTAAAAAGTGAATTGTGAAAAAAGTGAATTGTGAAAAAAGTGAATTGTGAAAAAAGTGAGAGGTTAAAAATGTAAGATGTAAAAAATGTAAGATGTAAAAAGTGAAAAAAGTAAAAAGTAAAAAGTGAAAAGTGAAAAGTGAAAAGTGAAAAGTGAAAAAAAGTAAAAAGTAAAAAGTTAATAATATGAAATATGTAGAATGATAAATAGGATAAGCTTATTTTTTACATTAAACATTTCACTTCTAGCATTCCACTTCTAACATTCCACTTCTAACATTTTACTTCTAACATTTTACTTCTAACATTTTACTTCTAATATTTCCCTTTTAACATTTCACATCTAACAAATCGCTTCTAACATTTTCCTTCTAACATTTCACTCGTAACATTTAACTTCTCACTCTTTTCAATCTACTTTCAAGATTTTTAATTAATCCATAAATAAGCTTTCCAATGACATTTAACTTTTCAATTAATTGTTCACTTTCTATTTCAT
>NZ_MTCA01000310.1:0-2653 GCF_002150205.1 Flavobacterium sp. FPG59
CATGAACAGCCTCTAATAATCTAATAGATACTTTAATTTTTTATAATTTTTTGTTTTAATTCTTGTCCATTTTCAAAGCGAATATGAATGATATATATCCCATTATTCAAATAACTCATATCAATAGCATTGTTGTTTGATTTTCCATATTTCACTTGTATGCCATTCATATCTTGAATTTTATAATTTAAAACTGGAGAACTTGAGTTAATATATAAAAGACTACTTACAGGATTTGGATATACTGAAATGATAGTATCTTCTATTTTAAGTTCTTTATTTAGTGCAACTTTTGCTGTACTAGTGCCCCAAGAGTAAGAGAATCCATTTGTTTTATTTAATAAATCTGGTGTTTGATTTGCAGTCCCACTTGAGCCATTGTTAAAAATCAAATTGATTGATGTAGGTCCTGTTATAGTATATTTATAAAACCCATTTACATCGGCTACCATAGCAACACCTGGCCATACTGTATTGGCTACACTTCCAGCAGGGATTGCATTCCAATAATGAATTTTTGGTATTGTTGTCCAATTTGTTGGAGGTTTAAAATAAACTGTCATAGTTGTTTGAGTAGGACAACGATTTGCTGGTTCACCAGCTAACCAAGCACTATCATAATACTTAATTCCGGCAGTAGTAGCAAGATCAGCAGTTTTTAATGTTCCATCGTTAAATATTAAGTTTGTAGCGCTTACAGTAGATGGGAAAGTAAATTTGTACCAATCACCACAATCTTTTGTCATTGCAACTCCTGGCCAAGCTACTGTTGGTGCTGTACCTGTAGGGGACCAGTAGTATACTTTTACAGCTGAATTCCAGTTTGCTGGTTTTTTAAAATATACTGTAAATGTTGGTAGTGTACCAAAAGTGTATGTTTCTGTTCTGATTGTAGAGCTTACACCTACAGTATTTCTCACAAAAGCATTAAGAGTTTTAGTGCTATTTATGGAAAGTGTCACTGAACCAACTGTGGATGGCGATGCAATGGTTGGTGTTGTACCATCTAGAGTATAATAAATTGCAGATGTAGAAGTATTAGCTGTTAAAGTAGTGTTAACCGTTGTTCCAGTTGTAAAAAATCCTCCTACTTGACTTACTGTAAGGCTTGGTACATCAACAACACTTGCCTTGTCCCAAATTGCAAAACCTGTTCCAGATAATTTTAATGTCCAACCAGCTCCAGAAGGAGACCAATTATCTGATCCTAATTTCATTGCCACTTTATTGTCAATAATAGCTGCATATAGATTATTTGAAGCTGCTACTATATTTAAGGTAGAGGTGTTAGTTAGTAAATTGTCTTTTCTAATTTTAATCATAGCGTCAATTTGAGATTTGATTCCCCAATTAAAATAATGAGGCCACCAAACCATAGGAGTTCCAGGATGAGTTAAAATATAGGCATAACCATTTAATACTTTTGATCCAGGAAAAATCCATAAATCTTGACCATAAGGCACAGGTCCCGTATCATGATTATCAAGCATGGTTACTGCTTTATCTGGCCAAACTCCAATTAAACCAGAAGCTTTGCCAGAACCATCTTTTAAATAACTTAAATTATTATCATTAAAAGCATTTTGGAGTGCACTTTTGGTTGCAAAATCAAATGCGGTAGAAGAAGCTGTATTAGTTCCACCCTTTGTGTAATCTAACCATTTTACAATTCTATTTCGGTCACCTTCTAACAATTCCCCTACAGAAAAATAAGGCGAGGTAGCATCGTTATATTCTTTAATATATTTTCCATCAAATCCATGAACAAAATCATAACGCCAACCATCAAAACCTATTTGATTTTTCAACCAAAGCATCCAAGTTTTGATACCATTTCTAACTTCAACATTAGAATGATCTAAGTCTCTACCTGCAGAAAACAAACCTGAAGTCCCTGGAGATTTTAAACCTGCTTGAACAGGATCATAATCTGGATTTCCAGTTCCTTTTTGTCCAGAAGGACTAATATTTGAATTATTGCAAATAGACCAAGTTTGTGTTGGAGTATTCCATGATGGTGTCGAAAAATCATACCACCCAGTAGTTCCTCCACGATGATTGACTACAATGTCTGCAATAACCTTTATATTTTTTGAATGAAGATCAGTTATTAATGATGTTAATTGTGCTTGGGTACCATGAGCATTATTCAAGTCATACCAAACTGTTGGTATATAACCCATTCCTCCAGTTGATTTACTTGGTGGAGGTAACCAAATAGCATCAAATCCACCAGTTTGCAATGCTGTTGAATTACTTTTTATCACATCGTACCATTTGGTTGTTGAAACATCAGTGGTCCAATGAAAACCTTGAATCATTACTTCTCTCCCAGTGGCAGTTGTTTGCGAATAAACAATGGGGTGCAATAATAGTAAAAAGAGCAACAATAAATAATTTTTTGCTTTCATAAGTTTATTTTTTAGTTAATACTTTATGAAATTAACATTTTATTTATATAATTTTCGCTATTATTCTTATTTATATTTTGCTTTTTTAAAGTTATTAGCACTCTATCGTTGTAGTAGAGTTGAATGTTAATAAATTATCACGAAATCGATTAAGTATCTGATTGTTAGTAAACTAAAAATACACTAATTTGATTTGATTTTGAATATTATAACTTAAATGATTTAATCAAAGACTATAATCC
>NZ_MTCA01000035.1:0-23422 GCF_002150205.1 Flavobacterium sp. FPG59
ACATTATAGGTTGCAATTTCATTTGGATTTATAGTTCTTAAAATACTTTCATTAATTAGCTTTCCATTTATAAAATAAGCCGGCTTTTTTTTATTCTCAATTTCGTTTTTGTATAGGACGTTAATAATTGTATCATTTTTAGAAGCAATTTCTTGATTTGTAATTCGTAATCCTTGAACGTTTCCTATCGGTTTTTGTCCGAAGCTATTAATTGATAGAAGTATTGTTACAATAAAAAGTATCTTTTTCATAATTTTCTTTTTTTACGTTTCTTAGGTTAACTAACCACTAACTTCTCAATATAACTCACGATGAGTGCGAAGTGTATTGAGAAGTTTATTCAGTGTATCTGTATACACAACATTTGCAGATTGGAATAACTTAACTCGGGTTAAAATAATTATTTCACAGTTTCTACCAAACGGACAAACTCTGCTTTATAACCGTCTTCGTCATTGGACAATCCTTCTTTTGCCAGTTTTTTGATTTCTTCAGAGGATTTATTAGATACTAGATTTGAATCTCTCAATTTCAACCCAAACCAAGCTACAGCGGCACTAAATTTAAAATCATCGGACGAATTTTTCAATGGAATTGATTTGTTTTCAATAGCCTTTACCATTTCAATACTTTTGTCACCATCAGGTTTTTTATATCGGAATTTTATAGTTGCCAATTCATCAGAATAATCACTTCCATTTGAGCTTGTTTTGGTGTATTTTAAATCCGGTTGATTGTTGATAAATTCATTTTCCACACCAGTTGGAATCACTTCGTACAGAGCAGTTACTGTATGGCCGCTACCTAATTCTCCTGCGTCAATAGTATCGTTTGTAAAATCCTCGGGACGTAATTTTCTGTTTTCGTAGCCAATTAATCGGTACGCCTGAACATGTTTTGGATTGAATTCGATTTGAATTTTCACGTCTTTGGCGATAGCAAACATTGAACCTTTGAATTCTTTACCTAAGAAACGATTGGCTTCTTGAATATTATCGATATAAGCATAATTTCCATTGCCTTTGTCGGCTAAAGTTTCCATTTTGCTGTCTTTGTAATTGCCCATTCCATAACCCAAACAAGTTAAGAAAACTCCCGATTTTCTTTTTTCTTCAATCAAGGTTTGCATATCTGTATTGGAGGAAGCTCCCACGTTAAAATCACCATCAGTAGCCAGAATTACCCGATTATTCCCTCCTTTGATAAAATTTTCTTCTGCCAATTTATAAGCCAATTCTATTCCTGCACCACCAGCCGTGCTTCCACCAGCATTGAGTTTTTCTAAAGCATCGATGATAGTTTGTTTTTCGTCTCCAGTTGTTGGACGCAAAACCATTCCCGCTGCTCCGGCATAAACCACAATGGCTACTTTGTCTTTTTTTCGGAGTTCGTTTACCAAAATTTTCAGTGATTGTTTCAGTAAAGGCAATTTGTTGGGATCACTCATCGAACCTGAAACATCAATCAAGAAAACCAAGTTGGAAGCTGGCAGATTATCTGTTGGAATATTTTTGCCTTGCAAACCAATTTTTAGCAATTGGTGTTTTGGATTCCAAGGACAATCACTGTATTCCGTATTAATCGAAAACGGATTTTGGTCTTGTGGTTGTGGATATTTGTACTTGAAAAAATTGACCATTTCTTCGACTCTCACGGCATCTTTCGGCACGGTTTGTCCGTTGTTGATGAAACGTCTTATGTTGGTATAAGAAGCATTGTCAACATCGATGGAGAAAGTGGAAAGTGGTGCTGATTTTGGACTTTCGAATTGATTTTCTAGAAAATTTTCATAGTCTTCTTGTGAAACTTCGATAGATTTTGGTGGAACTACTATTTGTTCTTTCTTTTTATTTTTGTTCAGTTTTTTAAGTCTTTTTTCTAGTTCTTTTTTAGAAAGATTTTGATAAATTCCGTTTTTTGTTGTTAGTAAAATGACACCATTTGATGCTCTACTTCCGTATAAAGAAGTTGCTGCGAAGTCCTTTAGGACGTTTACAGTTTTAATATTTTCGGGTTTTAATTGTTTGAACTCCTCAGGATTCACAGGAACACCATCAATAATGTATAAAGGTTCGCTTGATTGTGTAATGGATGCTTTCCCGCGGATTCTAATTGTTGGATAAGGTTTAGGCGAGTCTTGACTCAAATATTCAGGATTGTTTGTAATTTGAACTCCTGCAATTTTACCTTGAAGGGCTTGACTAACATTTGCTGATTTTTGTTTCATCAAATCAGTATCAGAAATCATAGCAACAGAACTCATCAAAACTGATTTTTTTGGCTTAGATGCATAAGCAGCAACTACAACTTCATTCAAAGCCATGGAATTATTAACCAGTTTCATATTTATTTTATCATTTTGACCAACAGTAGCATAACCGTTTTCATATCCTATATATGAAAAAACAAGTTCATCTCCTTTTTCAGCTTTGATGCTAAATTTTCCATCAAAGTTAGTTGCGACTCCTTTTGATATTCCTTTAATGTATACATTTACTCCAGGAAGTGGTAAGTCCTGTTCGTCTGTAACTATGCCTGAAATCATTCTTGTTGTGGCATCGTAAGTAGATGTGATTTTGGCTTTTGCCTTATTTTCTTCTGATGCAAGTGCTTCAACTTTATAGGCGTTAACATTCGCTTCTTTGTCCTTGCTCAATTCGATGTCTTTTGAATTACTAGAAGTTATTTGATTGATGTCACTATTGATATGAGTTGTTGTTTTTACTACGACTACAGGTTTTTCAATTTGTTTTTTTAGAATAACTTCTGCATCTGGTTTTATGGTTTTTGAAAGACTCTCGGTTTGTTTAGGCTCTGTTTTTTCTTGTATAACTACGCTGTTTTCTTTCGTTCCGCTTGGCTTGACTACTTTTGAATCGGTTTTAATAAACTGGTATCCCAATGAGAAAAACAATAGGAGTGAAGCGGCAATGGTTAATTTTTTCCAAAGTGCAATAGCTTTTTTGTCTTCTTTTTTGTCTAGCTTTTCTTCTACTCGCATCCAAACTTTTTCCATTGCAGGAAAGTTTTTTTCTTCTGCTTTTTGGGAAGCATTTTTTATTTTGTGGAATATTTTTTCTTGATTGTCCATGACTATTTCGCTTTTTGGTAATACAAATTGTTTACTAATTCCTTTAGCTTGGTTTTCGAAGCATTCAATTGTGATTTGGATGTGCCTTCTGAAATATTCAGCATAACTGCAATTTCTTTGTGGCCATATCCTTCGATAACGAAAAGATTAAAAATCGTCTTGCAACCTTCAGGAATGTGATTGAGCAAATTCAACAAATCTTCCTCTTCGAGGTCCGTTATTTCATCAGTAAAAGGTTGCGCAATAGTTTTGATATCATCAAGATGCAAATTGAAATTGGTGTTTTTCTTGATGGTAGCTAAACAATGATTGACTGTAATTTTTCGGGACCAAGCTTCAAAAGCTCCAAATTCTTTGAGCTGGTCGAGTTTGGTAAAAATAGTATAGAAAGCGTCGGCCAATGCCTCTTCTATTTCTTCCTCTTTCTTTAGGTAGCGCTTGCAAGTGCGGTACAATTTTGGAGCCATAAGCTCATACACTTGACGCTGGGCATCTCGTTGCATTTTTTTGCAGTCAGAAATTAAATTTTCGTTTATCACAATTTATGTCTTTCTACTAAAGAGATTAAAAAAATGAAAAAGGTTGGGATGGAGATAAAATATTTTTTGATTTATTGCTTTGAAAAGGATAATTTATAAATATACGTTTCTAAAACTTCAGTGTCATTGTCTTCGCAAATCAGGAACTCAATTTTTTCTTTTGAATTGGCGTATAAAGTCAATCCTTCGAATTTATGGGTATCGCTAATTTTTTGAGTGAAATTGATTTTCATGGTTTTCAAGTCGATGCTCCCAATTAAGCTTCCTAAAACTTCGCCATCATCATACGTTGATTGTGTATCTTCGGCTGTGGCCAAAAAATAAAGCGTATCGTCTACAAGAATTGCATCGGTAAAGCTGCTGCGTACTCCTTTTATTTTAGGTAATTTGTAAGCATTGGACAGAATTTGAAAATCGTTTGTTAGGTTTTTTCCGGCTATGGTAAAAAGTACATTTTTATTCGAAATTCCGTTTCCGCGGTTCAATAAATACCAATTTTGACCATTATACGTGGCGCCTTCAATATTGAAATCTTCGGGATTAATCTCGCCAAAGTTTTGCATGACAGCATACAAATCGGTTAGATCGTGAGTTGCAATTATTTTTTTATCGGCATCGTTTAGCTGAATCATTTTGTTTCTATTGGCGGTTGACCCAGATCCAAAAACATAAAGACTATCGCCAAAGTATGCGATAGCTTCAAAATCGGCTTTATCTTTTTTAGGGGTGTTTTCAATAGGATTTTCGAGCAATGGATGGCGTTGTAATTCTTTAGAATCCAATTGATATTCATAAAGGAATCCGCTGTTATCACCTATAATTAGTAGGGAATTATTTTTATAGATAAGTCCTGAAGCTGAACCAATACCGATGATGTGAAAGAGAATTTCGAGTTTGAATTTTTCCATGATTTGTCTTTTTTATAGCAAGTCCCTAGCCCTGATGGAAGCGTTATCCTTTTACGAACGCCTTTTTTTGGCGGAGGAAAAGATTCAAGCGTACAGCAGGAAAAAGCTCCTTGTAATTTGTTATATTTGAGAAGTAAAGATAAATTATTTCTTATGAAGTCTATAAATCCAGACGATTTTAAAGTTGTTGACAAAATTAACTTGTCAAAATTGCCAACCAATTTAGAAATTGGTGCCAGTGATGAAAAAAAAGAAGACAAATTAAAGAATGTCACTGAAAAATTAAGTGCCTTGCAAGATGTCATGTATGCGCACAATAGGTATGGTGTTTTGATTTGTTTACAAGGAATGGATACTTCTGGAAAGGACAGTTTGATTCGGGAAGTTTTCAAGGAATTTAACTCGAGAGGAGTGGTGGTGCATAGTTTTAAAACGCCCAATTCTACTGAATTAGAGCATGATTTTTTGTGGAGGCATTATTTAGTTTTACCTGAAAAGGGAAAGTTTGCCGTGTTTAATAGATCGCATTATGAAAATGTTTTGGTGACGAGAGTGCATCCCGAGTATATTTTGAACGAAAATCTACCAGGAATTGAAGACGTGGCAGACATTACGCCGGAGTTTTGGGAAAATAGAATGGAGCAGATCAATAATTTTGAAAAGCATATTACGCAAAATGGAACCATTATGCTAAAGTTCTTTTTGCATTTGAGTAAAGAGGAGCAAAGGCAGCGCTTGTTACGCCGTTTAGAAGAGCGGGAACACAACTGGAAATTTTCGGTAGGAGATTTAAAAGAGCGTGATCAATGGGATAATTATATGCATTTTTATGAAGAAGCCATAAACAAGACAAGTTCTGAGCATGCGCCATGGTATGTTGTTCCAGCCGATGATAAAGAAATGGCACGTTATATTGTGGCTAAGATTATTTGGGAAGAAATGCAAAAACACACTGATATTAAGGAGCCAGAGATGGATGATAAGGTCAAGGCTAATATGGAATTGTATAAAGAAATGTTAGAAAAGGAATAGACAAAAAAAATGCGCTGAATTTCAGCGCATTTTTTTATAACTAATTTTATGAGGTCTTATAGTTTAAAACCGTAAGCCAAACGTACACCAACTTGTCCAACTCCTCTACCAAGAGTTCCATTGTTGTTTAAACGATCTAAATGATTGTAATGTGTATAGTTCAACGATACATCAATATATTTAGTAGCGTATCCAATACTTGGAGACAATAATAATGATGTTTTATCTCTGGTATTGTCTACATTACTTACAGCAAATGCTGCACCTGCTTCACCCATTACATAAAACTGATCGTCCCAAATAAATGCTTTGAAACCTGCTTTTGCCGGGATTAAACCTAAGTCTTTTCCGTCAGCTTTACTAACAAACAAATTAGTGTATCCTGTAGTTAAGGTCAAAGAGTATCTTTTTGATAAATCATATTGACCTCTTACGTCAGCACCAAGTGCTAATTTGTATGGGTCATTAGTTGAGTAACCTGCATTTAATCCTACACCTAAACGGAAACCTTGATCATAATTCTCTGCTGTGTTTGTTTCTTGTGCTTGAGTTGTTGAAGCAAACATCATTGCTACTGCTACTAAAAATCCTGTTTTAATTTTTCCTGCGATTGTCATAATTGTAAAATTTAATATTAATATTTTGTGTCATTTTGCTTTTGTTATTCGTGCAATACAACGGTACAAATATAGACTTGGAGTTTTGTAGGCATGTTATACAATTTAACGGGTTTGTTACAGAATTTCTTGTTTTGGGGAGTAATAATGAAAAAAGCTAGTTTAATAATGGACTAGCAATGCTAGAATTGAAAGCTTCTAATTATCTTTGCCTTCAAAAAATAACAAAGTGAATTTATCTCAGTACGTCAAAGAGTTTTCTTATAACATCAAATTAGCCTATCCTGTCATTCTAGGAATGTTGGGGCATACATTAATAGGTATTGTAGATAATTTTATGGTAGGGAAATTAGGCTCTACTGAATTAGCAGCAGTTTCACTTGGAAATAGTTTTATTTTTATTGCAATGTCTATAGGTATTGGGTTTTCTACGGCAATAACACCGCTTATTGCAGAGGCCGATGCTGAAAAAGACAATCAAAAAATCCGAACTACTTTTCATCACGGATTATTGCTATGTACCATTTTGGGACTTGTGTTGTTTGTGGTTACGGTACTTTCTAAACAAGTAATGTATATCATGCATCAGCCCAAAGAAGTAGCTGATCTTGCTGCTCCTTATATTGATTGGGTTGCTTTTTCTATGATTCCGGTAATCATGTACCAAGGATACAAGCAGTTTGCAGATGGTTTATCAAAAACTAAATATTCTATGTATGCTATTTTGTTGGCAAATGTAGTGCATGTTTTTTTTAACTATGTATTGATTTATGGAATTTGGATTTTTCCAAAATTAGGAATTCTAGGGGCAGCATTAGGAACGGTTTTATCCCGAATCATGATGGTGGTTTTTATGCATTATCTATTGAAAAGAAACGCCGATTTGAAAAAATACTTTAAGAATTTTAGTTTCAAAGAAATAAAAAAATCGATTCTTAAAAAAATCATTAATTTAGGAATGCCCTCAGCCATGCAAATGCTTTTTGAGGTTACTTTGTTTACGGCGGCAATTTGGCTTTCTGGATCATTGGGAAAAAATAGCCAAGCAGCTAATCAAATAGCGTTAATCCTGGCATCATCTACCTTTATGGTAGCTATGGGACTTAGTGTTACGGCTATGATACGTGTAAGTAATTCTAAGGGATTGAATGATTTTAAGCAACTTATTGTAGTAGCGCGCTCTATTTTTATTTTAGCTATTTTACTAGAAATATTTTTTGCAATTTTATTTGTTATCTTTCATCAAGTGTTACCACATTTTTTCTTAAACATGTCCGATGCGAGTCAAATGGTTGATAATAATGAAATTATAGTAATCACTTCAAAACTATTGTTGATTGCGGCTATATTTCAAATTTCAGATGGGATTCAAGTAGTTGTTTTGGGTGCACTTAGAGGTCTTCAAGATGTAAAAATCCCTATGTACATTACCTTTGTAGCCTATTGGGTTGTTGGTTTTCCTATATCGTATTATTTAGGAAAGTACACAGAGCTCAAAGCTGTGGGTATCTGGATAGGACTTTTAGCAGGTTTAACAATTGCTGCATTATTTTTGTATATTCGCTTTGCAAGATTGACAAAACGTTTGGTACAACAAAACGAGAACTAAACTTAAATACTTAACATTACATTCATGGAATTACCAAAATTTTTACTGGGCGACAATACTGATTTTCCCGAAGATATATTTATCATTCACCTAGATTACCCACGTTTTATAATTAATTTGAAAGACGATGAGGTAGAGTTTATGGAAGAAGCGGAGGATTTAGATGAAGCCGAATTAAATACAGAAATGGAAGGATTAATTGTTCTTGCTAATGAATTTTATGACCGAGAAATGGAACGCTACGAGAAAGAGTAAGTTTTACTTTTTTTTGAAATAGGTTTCTAATAATTTTTGAGCGGCTGCAAAGGGTGAAATTTCATCATTTTGCACCGCTTTTTTTGTAGAGGTTAATGATTTTTGAATTTCTGGATTGCTGAAAAAATTGGTTTTCAATTGCTCGTTGATCGTCTCAAGCATCCAATATTGATTTTGTTCTTTTCTTTTTTCAAAAAAATAGGCATTGCTTTTGGTTAGGCTTAAGAATTTCTCGATGGTAGTCCAAACTTCGCTGATTCCTTCTTGTGTTATGGCGCTACAAGCTGCCGTGGTTGGTGTCCAGCCTGATTTTTTGGCCGGAAAAAGATGCAAAGCTCTGTTGAATTCTAATTTGGCAAGATTGGCTCTTTTGATATTATCGCCATCGGCTTTGTTGATCACAATAGCATCTGCCATTTCCATAATCCCGCGTTTAATGCCTTGTAATTCATCGCCTGCACCAGATATTTTTAATAACAGAAAAAAATCAACCATACTGTGAACAGCCGTTTCGCTTTGGCCCACGCCAACAGTTTCTATAATAATGATATCAAAACCTGCAGCTTCACAAAGTGTAATGGTTTCTCGAGTTTTACGGGCTACACCTCCTAATGTTTCTCCTGAGGCTGATGGACGGATAAACGCATTTTTATCTTTGACTAGTTCTTCCATACGAGTTTTATCACCCAGAATACTTCCGTGTGAAATAGTACTACTAGGATCAACGGCTAGTACGGCTACTTTTTTTCCTAAGCTCGTTAAGTATTTTCCAAAAGCTTCAATAAAAGTACTTTTTCCAACGCCGGGAACGCCTGTAATTCCAATTCGCACCGATTTATTGGCGTGCGGTAAGCAAGCTGTGATTACTTCATTGGCTTTTGCCAAATGAGTACTGCTGGTACTTTCTACAAGAGTAATGGCTCGGCTCAAGGCAGTAATATTTTCGGCTAAAATACCTTCAACAAGTTCTTTTGCGGACGGTTGTATTTTTCTAAAACGCTGAATAACTCCAACAGATGTTGTGCTGATCATTTCGGGAGGAGTAATTCCGGGTTTTTCGTGTAGTGCGCTTGGGTTTTTGTCTTTTTGTTCCAAAATATGGTGGCGTTGAACTGTAAAAGTACTAAAAACAAAAACAGTTTCAAATAAGCTTTTACTTTTTGAAACTGTTTTTTTAGATGCTAGTTGTGTACTAATATGCCGCTGTAAATCGTACTTGATAATGCTTTGGTTCTTCGGCTTCATCGGCAATAACAACTGCAAGATCCTCTACAGATAGGATGCTTCTATTGTCTTCGTTAAAGACAGGATTTTCTAAACCCAAACGGTATTTTCCAGTTCTTCCTGTAGTGATTCCTTGATGCATCTCTAAAGCTGGACTAAAGAATGTCCAATTCAATTCTTTTTCCTCTTTGATATGATTCAAATAATCCCTTGCAGCGGTAGCGCCCGTATAATATTCTTTTGGAAAATCAGGTGTGTCTACTGCTTGAACATTCGGGGCAACATACAAACTACCGCCTCCTCCAATAGTGAGGAATCGTTTTACATCTGATTTTTTTACAGCTTCCTGAATTGTTTTTGAGGCTTCAAGAAAATCGTTGTAAAAGTTTGGATTGGTCCAACCTGCACTATAGGCGTTAATCACAAGATCATTCCCTGTAATGGCCTCAAGTAATTCCGTTTCAACACGGGCATTGGCCTTAATCCATTTTACGTGTTCTTTGTTTTCGTCTTTTGGGTTTCTCGCAATTGCAGTAATTTCATGATTACGCGCGTTTAATTCGTTTAGAATAGCGGTGCCTACAAATCCAGTGGCTCCAATGATAGCAATTTTCATAATGTTGGGTTTTAATACGTAATAAAAAATGTTACAGTTATAGTTAAAAAAAAGTTTAAAATTGATTCGAAAATTTTTCGAGTGTTATGTTGCTCAATTCAGAGCTGATTTTAGTGTTGATCTCATCATACAAATCGGTTAGTTTTTCATTCATTTTTCTTCCGATAGGGCATTTTGGATTGGGCGTGTTTTTTGCATAGCCTAAGTTAACGGTTTCAAAAGTCATTTTAAATATGGTATCTAAAGTAAGGGACGCTGCCGATACGGATAATTTACTACCTCCATTTTTACCTTCTTTACTAACTACAATATTATTTTTTTTAAGGTTTGCTATCTCTTTCCGAACCAAAACGGGGTGTACATTCATACTCGACGCCAAGAACTCTGAGGATAAAAATTCCTCAGGAAATTGATGCAGCAATGTGAGAATGTGAATGGTTATAGCAAACTTACCTGAAATCATACTGTAATAAAATATGTTACAAATATACAATGTATTTTTAATTTACCAATTATAAAATGCTTTTTTCTTGGTGATGCGCCTATTTGTAAATTCATTTGATTCAATTCATAAAATAGGGGTACTTTTGTAGTAAATTAAGCTATGACCAATTTTATATTAATTTTTGTTTTTTTAGTACTCGGTATTGTTTTGCAACATTGCAAAAGATTTCCAGTAAACATTTATAAATTACTGAATAAAATTGTAATTTATATTTGTCTTCCTGCGCTTGCATTATTTTACATTCCTAAAATAAAATGGAGTACGGAGTTGCTTTTTCCTATTGGTGTGGCTTGGATAGGCTTTATCGGCGCGTATCTTTTTTTTACACTTTTAGGGAAAAAATTTGGTTGGTCTAATAAACTCATTGGATGTTTGATTCTAACGGCAGGACTAGGAAACACTTCCTTTTTAGGATTTCCCATAATTGAAGCTTTGTATGGTGAAGAAGGATTGAAAACAGCGATCTTGGTTGATCAACCTGGATCTTTTGTGGTACTTTCTACGCTAGGTATTCTTGTCGCTACTATGTATTCTAGTAGTCAATCTAATGGATTTGATATTTTAAAAAAAATCCTTTTTTTTCCTCCTTTTATTACATTCATTATTGCCTGCGTCATGAATAATTTAGGATATGATTTCATTGATACGCTTCAATTTGGATTACAAAAAGTAGGAAGCGGCGTAACACCAATAGCATTGTTATCAGTAGGGTTGCAATTAAAATTTGAACGTAAAAGTCAGCATTGGCGTTTTTTAGGACTCGGACTTCTATATAAATTAATCCTAACGCCTGCACTTATTTATTTGTTGTATGTTGTGCTTTTGCAACAGCACTCTAAAATTATTCAAGTAGCAATCATGGAAGCTGCCATGGCACCTATGATTACAGCTTGTATTTTGTCTGCCTCTCATGGTTTAAAACCTCGTTTAAGCAGCATGATGATTGGTTTTGGAATCCCATTATCTTTTGTCACTTTGTTGTTTTGGTATTTTTTAGTACAGTTTATTTGAATTGATTTATCAAAACTAAATCTTATATACGTTTATCTATTTTTTAAATATGAATACATCCCCTAATTCGGTATCCCAACAAGATACCAATCCTATTGCACAGCAAACCGTTTATTCGATCTTGTTTTCTATTGCGTTTGCTCATTTACTAAACGATTTACTGCAAGCTGTTATTCCAGCATCATATCCCATTTTAAAACAAAACTTTAATTTGACTTTTTCGCAAATAGGTCTAATTACGTTAGCTTATCAATTGGCTGCCTCTATTTTGCAGCCATTAGTTGGGTTGTATACTGACAAGCGGCCTAAGCCTTTCTCACAAATCTTCGGGATGTTATTTTCTATGTCAGGAATTATATCTTTGTCCTACGCTTCTAGTTTTGAAATGATTATTATTGCTGTTGTTTTGGTAGGAATAGGATCTTCTATATTTCATCCCGAAGCTTCTAGAATATCGTTTCTAGCTTCTGGTGGAAAGCGCGGTTTGGCACAATCTATTTTTCAGTTGGGAGGTAATGCTGGGACTGCCATTGGACCTTTATTAATTGCTTTAATAGTAGTTCCTAATTCACAGTTTTATATCATTTGGTTTGTAATAGCAGCTTTAATTGGCTTACTGGTTTTGAGTCGAATTGCTCTATGGTATCAGCATCATTTGAGTTTACGTAGCACCAAGAAAACTGTAATTGCTCTACCAGATTTATCCCAAACTACCATTGTTTTAGCTGTAGTAATTTTGTTGGTTTTGATTTTTTCAAAGTTCTTTTATATGGCTAGTATGTCTAGTTATTTCACGTTCTATCTTATTGAAAAATTTAGCTTGTCCGTTCAAGATGCACAGTTTTATTTGGTATTATTCTTAGTTTCTTGTGCTATAGGGACACTTTTAGGCGGACCAATTGGCGATAAGTTTGGAAGAAAATATGTAATTTGGTTCTCTGTTTTAGGGGCTGCACCTTTCACCTTATTGTTGCCGTATGTAGATTTATTTTGGACAGGAGTTTTATCAATGCTTATTGGAATCATCATGTCATCTGCTTTTCCTGCAATTTTAGTCTATGCGCAAGAGTTATTGCCTAAAAAACTCGGAATGGTTTCAGGATTGTTTTATGGTTTTGCTTTTGGAATGGGAGGTTTAGGTTCTGCTTTACTAGGCCATCTTGCTGATCAAACTAGTATAACACATGTTTATTTTATATGTGCTTATTTACCCTTGATTGGTATAATAGCGCTCTTTTTGCCTAATTTAAAGAAGAAATAATTACTAGAATTAACTGTTTTACAATCCAATAATTCTCAAGAGGTATAGGTTCTATTTTTTATTGGTTAGCAATAATCCAGAAATGATTATTCCCATACTTAAAATTTGCGTACCATAAATGGCTTGATTGAGAAACACAAAGGCTAGAACACCGCTAAAAACGGGTATCAAATAATAAATTATTGCGGTCTTAGAAGTGCCTATTAACCGTATTGCTTCGTTCCATAAATAGAACGAAATTAGGGAAGCAAATATTCCTACATACAAGACTATCAAGATTGTTTTTGAATCAAAAAATACTTTTTTTATGGTAACATGTTCAAAAATATAAAGAGGCAAAAGTAAAAAGGTTCCCATTACAAAAACACTAAATAGAAATACGCTAGGCTCCAACTCCGATGGTTTTTGTCGGACAAGAATAGTATAACATGCAAAAAATAAACAAGCCAAAAGCATTAATACATCACCAAAGGTAAAATTTGTTTGAAACAAGGTTTGAATTGATCCCTTTGAAATAAGGACTAAAACACCCGTTATGATGGTTGTAATTCCAAGTGTTTTTATTTTTGAAACTTTCTCTTTAAAAAATATTCGAGACAGTACAATTATGAATAATGGGATAGAAATGGCTATTAAAGATAAGTTTACAGCACTAGTAGTTTTACCTGCAAAGTAGATGAGAGTATTAAAAACGGTAATGCCTAATACGCCTGTAATTACAAGATATTTGATGTTTTTTTTGATGATTTGATAATCTCGAATACTTTTTTTTAGTGCAAAGGGTGCTAAAGCTAAGCAAGCAACAGTCCAACGCCAAAAAGCTAAGCCAATAGGAGGAATGTGGCCTTTTACTCCACTGGCAATAACCATATTCACTGACCAAAGTAAGGTAGCTAGTAAAGCAAATAAAACTCCTTTAGTGTTGTTGTTCATTACAAAAGGCTGTTTATTTTGGCATATTGTAACAGCATAATTGTTTTGGCGTCTTTTAATTCTCCACTTTCAATCATAGCGTATGCAACTTCAAATGGCATTTCAATTACCTCGATATTTTCCTCTTCATGTTCAACTCCACCACCTTCGCTTACTTTCATGCTAGCATCATATTCACCGGTAAATAAATAGAGAATTTCGGTTACAGCGCCAGGTGACATGTAAGTTTCCATGATTCTTTTTACTTTTGAAATTCGGTATCCCGTTTCTTCTTCAGTTTCTCTTATAATGCATTGTTCAGGATTGTCTTGATCAAGAAGTCCTGCGCAAACTTCAATCATCATCCCGCTTTCATTTCCGTTTAAATAGGTGGGGAGTCTAAACTGTTTTGTAAGTATAACTGTTTTAAAATGTGTGTTGTATAACAATATGGCAGCTCCATTACCTCTATCATAAACCTCTCTTTTTTGAGTAATCCAAGAGTTGTCTTTTTTTTGATAATCAAATGTTACTTTGTTTAGTTGATACCAGTTGTCAGAGAGGATTTCAGTATTTTGGATTTTAATATTTGGATTTTTCATTTAATTCATTTTTTTTGAATAAAAAAAACGTCCCGTTGAATCGGGACGTTTAGGATGTTTATTTTAAGATCGTTTGTTTTCTATCTGGACCAACAGATACAATTTTGATCGGCACCTCAACTTCTTTTTCTATAAAAGCAATGTACTCTTTTAGTTCAACTGGCAATTCATCATAAGTTGTCATACCCGTTAAATCTTGTTTCCAACCTTTAAATTCTTGGTAAACTGGAGTTACATTTTCTGGCTCAATGTTATACGGGAAATGAGAGATTTTCTCGCCTTTGTAATTGTAATCCGTACAAACTTTTAGGGTTTCAAATCCAGATAGCACGTCACCTTTCATCATCATCAATTGCGTTACACCATTTACTTGTACAGCATATTTTAATGCTACAAGATCAAGCCATCCGCAACGTCTTTGTCTTCCTGTTACTGATCCAAATTCGTTTCCTACGCGTGCCATTGTTGCTCCATCTTCGTCAAAAAGTTCAGTTGGGAATGGGCCACTTCCTACACGAGTAACATATGCTTTGAAAATTCCGTAAACTTCTTTAATTTTATTTGGAGCAATACCTAAACCAGTACAAGCACCCGCAGCTGTAGTATTTGATGATGTTACAAAAGGATACGTTCCAAAATCTACATCTAGTAAAGAACCTTGAGCACCTTCGCACAGGATTGATTTACCAGTCTTTTGAGCTTGGTGTAAATATTCTTCACTGTCAATAAAATCTAATTTTTTTAATTCTTCAATTGCTGCAAAGAATTCAGTTTCCATTTCAGCTAAATTGTATTGAATTGAAACATCGTAAAACTTGATCATTTCTTCATGCTTGTCAGCCAATGCTCTGTAACGATCTGCAAAATCTTCAAGTTCAATATCACCTACACGAATTCCGTTTCTACCTGTTTTGTCCATATAGGTTGGGCCAATACCTTTTAAGGTTGAACCAATTTTAGCTTTCCCTTTTGATGCTTCAGAAGCAGCATCTAGCAAGCGGTGAGTAGGTAAGATTAAGTGTGCTTTTCTTGAAATGATTAATTTACTTTTGATATCTAAATTAAATTTTTCAAGACCTTCAATTTCTTTTTGAAAAACTACAGGGTCAATAACAACTCCGTTACCTATTATGTTTACAGCAGTTTTATGAAAAATACCAGATGGGATAGTTCTTAAAACATGTTTTATCCCATCAAATTCAAGTGTATGGCCTGCATTTGGACCTCCTTGAAAACGGGCAATAATGTCATATTTTGAAGTAAGAACATCAACAATTTTTCCTTTTCCCTCATCTCCCCATTGTAATCCTAGTAATAAATCTACCGTCATTCTAAGTGTTATTTGTAGTTAATTTTATATTTGTAAGAACTAGTGTTCTTTATTGTTTTTGTTTTTTATTGCCGTAAAGATAAAGCGAGTGATTGGTAATTTCAATATCAAAAATCTCTTCAATAGTTTTCTTGATGGTTTGAATTCTTGGATCACAAAACTCTATAACTTCACCGGTATCAGTCATGATAATGTGGTCGTGTTGCTTGTCAAAATAGGATTTTTCATAGTGGGCTTGATTTTGACCAAATTGATGCTTTCTTACCAAGGCACAATCTAGCAGTAACTCAATAGTGTTGTAAAGTGTAGCCCTACTCACACGGTAGTTTTTGTTTTTCATTTTGATGTATAAATTTTCTACATCAAAATGTTCTTCGCTATCATAGATTTCTTGCAGGATAGCATATCGCTCAGGTGTTTTGCGATGCCCTTTTTTTTCAAGATAAATCGTAAATACATTTCGTACGATTTCTTGGTTTTTTGAGTTGTCTGTGGCAATAAGTGTCATATGCTGGCAAAGATAATTTTTTTAGTTTAAAATGTAAAGTTTTCTTTTTTTGAATAGCAATTAGTTATCTCAGGATTTCCAAAATAAATACGTTGACAACTAATGATTTCGTGCTATCATTAGGTTTTGTATTCCCTTGTAACTTTGTCAATTCCGTCAATTTTTTTAATATTATTAATCATTTTTTTCAAAATAGTGTTGTTTTGAACAATGACAGTTACTTGTCCGTGAAAAATACCTGCATCTGTACTCAGTGAAATACTTTGAATGTTGACATTCATATTGCTTGATATTACCTTTGTAAGCTCATTTGCAAGTCCTAGCACATCCATTCCAGTAATATTGATAATGGCTTTAAATTCTTCTTGAGAAGAGTCAATCCATTTTGCTAACATGATTCTGTAAGCGTAATTTGATTGCATTCCTATAGCGTTAGGGCAATCTTTTTTATGAACCTTAATGCCTTCATTGATGGTAACAAATCCAAAAACATCATCACCAGGAATAGGGTTGCAACAAGGGGATAATTTATAATCCAGTTTGTCATGTTCTTTACCAAAAACCAGCATGTCATAATTACTACTGATAATGGGTTTGTGAATGTCCTCATCAGATGTATGACTAGGAGAACGTTTTATTTTATTCTTGAAAAAATTAATGAATGTATTGCTTTTTTGAGCAGCATAGTCTTTAAGTTGCTGGTTTTCTATGGCACCTATTCCTACTCTGTAAAATAAATCAAGACTTGTTTTTAGTTTAAAGAAATTTACGAGCTCATTAATTACCTGTTCACTCAAGGTTATTTTTAAATGTTTTAATTTACGAGTAAGAAGTTCTTTTCCTTCTTCGCCAATTTTTTTGGTGTTTTCGTTTAAAACATTTTTAATTTTTGTTTTGGCTCTAGAGGTTGTAACATAATCCAGCCAGTTTATGGTAGGTTTTTGATGCTGAGATGTGATCACTTCTATTTGATCCCCACTTTTTAATTCAAAGTTTAAGGGAACTAATTTGCCATTTACACGTGTTCCTCTGGTTCTGATTCCTATTTCTGAGTGTATGCTAAATGCAAAGTCTAGTGAGGTAGCGCCTTTTGGCAATGATTTTATTTCTCCTTTTGGCGTAAAGACAAAAATTTCTTTTGAATATAAATTCATTTTAAAATCCTCTACAAAGTCAACGGCATTTGTTTCAGAGTTTTCTAACGCTTCTTTCAAGAGGTTAAGCCATACATCCAGACCACTTTCTTCGGTAGCTCCGTTTTTGTATTTGTAGTGTGCAGCATATCCTTTTTCTGCAATTTCATCCATACGTTCACTACGAACTTGCACTTCTACCCAGCGTCCTTTAGGCCCCATAACAGTAATGTGTAAGGCTTCATATCCGGTTGATTTAGGCGATGATATCCAGTCTCGTAAACGACTAGGACTAGGTCTGTAATGATCTGTTACAATAGAATATATTTTCCAGGCAATGAATTTTTCTTCATGAGGATTTGATTTGTACACTATTCGTAAAGCAAATTTATCATACACTTCATCAAAACTCACATTTTGAGCTTTCATTTTTCTACGAATAGAGTAAATGGATTTAGGCCTGCCTTTAATAGCATACTCAACACCCTCAAGGTCTAAAGCTGTTTTAATCACATCTGAAATATCAGCAATGTAGGCGTCTTGTTCCTCTTTTGTCTCTTTTATTTTGCTAACAATTTCATGGTAAATTGCAGGTTCTGTATATTTTAAGCCTAAATCTTCTAGTTTGGTTTTAATATTATACAACCCCAATCGGTGAGCAAGCGGTGCGTAGATATAGAGTGTTTCTGATGCAATTTTAGTTTGCTTATCCTCCCGCATAGAATCCATGGTTTGCATGTTGTGCAATCTATCTGCGAGTTTTATCAATATTACACGTACATCATCATTGAGCGTTAAGATCATTTTGCGGAAATTTTCCGCTTGTAAAGAGGCGTTCAAGTCTTTTTGTACCAATGAGATTTTAGTCAATCCCTCTACAATTTGAGCTACTTTGGGGTTGAATAAACGTTCAATATCTTGCACAGTTGTTGGGGTGTCCTCAACCACATCATGCAGTAAGGCTGCAGCAATTGAAGTTGCTCCAAGACCAATCTCTGACGCTACAATTTTGGCCACAGCTATAGGATGAAAAATATAGGCTTCGCCAGATTTTCTTCTTTGGTCTTTATGGGCTTCAACAGATACATCAAATGCTTTACGAATGAGTTTTTTATCCTCTTCGGTTAGGGTTTGGTAACTAATCCTAAGTAATTCTTTATATTCGTGTGCAATTGCTTTATTTTCTTTCTCGATATCGATTTCTATCATAACAGCTTTGTATAATCACTAAATTTAGCAATTTATTGTAATATTTGCAAATCAAAAAGGTGTTTTATCATTTTTCTTAGCACTTAAAAAAAGGACATTAGTAAGTTTTAAATTTTAAAAACCTCTTTGTCTTTTGGCTTCAAAAATAAGTATTGCAGCTGCTACCGACACATTCATAGAATCAATTTCACCTTGCATTGGTATAATTATGTTTTGTGTTGCAGCATTTCGCCAATCCTCTGTAAGTCCTGTTGCTTCTGTTCCTACAACTAGAGCCGTTGGTGTAGTGTAGTTTTCTAAATGATAGGAGTTTGAGTTTTGTAAGGTGGCACAGTAAAAGTTGATTTTTTTATCTTTTAAAAAAGCAATAATTTCTGCGGTGGTTCCAGTAGCAATCTGGTTGGTAAACAAGCATCCAACACTTGAGCGAACAATATTAGGGTTGTATAAGTCGCTTTTTGGGTTTGCAATGATTACGGCGTCTAGATTTGCAGCATCGGCAGTACGCAGCAATGCACCTATATTTCCTGGTTTTTCTGGAGCTTCAGCAATAAGGATTAGAGGGTTTTTCGACAATTTGAGGTCATTCAATTGCATGGATTTTGTTTTGGCTACAGCCAAAACTCCTTCGGTAGTATCTCTATATGCTAGTTTTTGATACACTTCTTTGTTTATAGAAATTAACTCAGCAGTTGCTGATAATTGCAATGCTTCGGTTTCTGAAATAATCTCTGGAAGAAATAAAATTTGATCCAGAACATATCCACCTTTAACTGCAATTTCAATTTCTCTTTTCCCTTCTATTAAAAAAGTTCCAGATTGTTTTCGTGCTTTAGCCTTTTCCTGTAGTAGCACTAAGGATTTTATATATGGATTTTGAACTGAAGTAATTTGTTTCAAGATTTTGATCTATTTGATTTATAGCTACAAAGATACATAGAGAAATGACAGTTTTAAAGCCCTTTTATTTAATATTTAATACAAAGCAAGAGCGCTAGAATTTAGGGATACTAGAGGTGAATTGACGCAGATTTTATCTATTTTTGGCAAAAAACTAGTTTTAAATGTTTCATTTTCTAGATCTTATTGGTACCATGGCTTTTGCACTTTCGGGTGCATTAACAGCTATGAGTAAAAAAATGGACCCTTTTGGTGTTTTTATTATAGCATTTGTAACGGCTGTGGGCGGTGGAACATTGCGAGACATCTTGATTGGGCGCACTCCTGTAGGATGGATGCTTGACTTGAATTATGTTTATGTTATTGCCGTGGGTTTTGTATTGGCAATTATTTTCAGAAAAAAATTTGACAAACTCAGGACTTCCTTATTTTTGTTTGATACCATAGGATTGGGTGTTTTTACACTCATTGGTCTTGAAAAAGGAATTCACATTGGGTTACATCCTATAATATGTGTAGCGCTAGGTACTATGACCGCTTGTTTTGGAGGCGTAATTCGTGATATATTATGTACTGAAATTCCAGTTATTTTTAGGCGCGAGATTTACGCTACCCTTTGTATCTTGGGTGGAATTGTCTTCTTTATACTTAGGGATTTAAACCTAGAAAATGATGTGCTATATTTAACAACTTCGTCTATAATTATTTCGCTCAGATTGATGGCAGTCAAGTTTAAATGGTATTTACCTACCTTAGAAAAGAAATAAAAAAATGATTACTTTAATGCTGTCTAAAATTTAAAAGTGAAGCAATTTTACATAAAAAAATACGAACCTACTGATTATAAACTGTGGAATGATTTTATTGGTCAAGCCAAAAATGCTACTTTTTTATTTCATAGGGATTTTATGGAGTACCACAAAGATCGTTTTGTTGATTTTTCACTTTTGATTTATTTCAACTCACAATTAATTGGAATAATGCCAGCGAACAGAGTTGAGGATACTGTTTTTTCTCATCAAGGTCTTACTTATGGTGGTCTTGTTACAACGGATAAATCTAAGCTCAAAACTATTCTCATGGCCTTTAAGGAGGTTTTATATTTCCTAAATCAAAATGCAGTTCAAAAACTGTATCTAAAAGCAATTCCCTCCATATATTGTAACAAACCATCCGATGAATTGCTCTATGCTTTATTTTTGGCCGATGCCAAATTAGTTAGAAGAGATTCTCTTGCCGTAATTGATTTGTCCCAAAAAGTAGTTTTTGATAGATCTAGAAAAAACGGAATTATAAGAGGCGTTAAAAATAACCTAGAAGTAAGAGAAGAAAATAGCTGTAATGCATTTTGGAACCAAGTGTTGATTCCCAATTTAAAAGCACAACATCAAATAGAGCCTGTGCATACAGTTCAAGAAATGGAGTTTTTAAAAGCAAATTTTCCTGGACAAATTAGGCAGTTTAATGTATACAACAAAGATGTTATTGTTGCAGGTGCAACCATATTTGAAACCGACACAGTGGCCCATTGTCAATACCTATCTAAATTTGAAAATGGAAAAAAATTAGGAAGCCTTGACATTTTATTCCAACATTTAATTTATCAAGTTTTTGCTCATAAGCGGTATTTTGATTTTGGGATTTCAAATGAACAAAATGGGAAGTTGCTCAACGATGGTTTGTCATACTGGAAAGAAAGTTTTGGAGCTAGAACAATAATTCAAGATTTTTATGAAGTACAAACGGCTGATTTTGAAAAGTTAACCGCTATTTTTGTAATTAATAATTAAGTCTTGATAGATGATTAAATTCCTAGATTTAAAGAAAATAAATGCACCTTATGAAAGTGCTTTTCAAGATAAATTGAAACAAGTACTGGATAATGGTTGGTATATACTAGGGAGTGAGTTGCAAGATTTTGAACGGGATTTTGCTTTATACTGCGGTACTAAGTTTTGTATAGGTGTAGGCAATGGTTTTGATGCACTTTTATTGCTTTTTAAAGGATACATTCAATTAGGTAAATTAAAAAAAGGAGATGCTGTCATTGTTCCTGCCAATACGTATATTGCCAGTATACTAGCTATTTTACAAGCTGATCTTGTACCTGTACTAGTAGAGCCAAAGCTTAGTACGTTCAATATTGATACCAATGCTATTCTAAAACATATTACTTCAAATACCAAGGCTATTTTAGTTGTTCATTTATACGGACAATTGGCAGATATGGATGCTATATTTGCCCTTGCAAATGCTCATGATTTAATAGTACTAGAAGATGCAGCTCAAGCTCATGGTGCTCAAATTACGAGTGGTAAAGCCAGTCTAGAATTACAAGAGGAGCCACTATCCCGCAATCAAGCCTATAGTTTTTATCCAAGTAAAAATCTGGGAGCAGTAGGAGATGGAGGTGCTATTACTACCAATGATGCTGCTCTTGCGGAAGTTCTACAATCCATTCGAAATTATGGTTCTAAGCTTAAATACAAAAACGATTTTATTGGAGTAAACTCTAGATTAGATGAGGTTCAAGCAGCATTTTTAAATGTAAAATTACCTTTTCTAGACGCGGCTAATGCTCATCGAATAGCAGTTGCACAGCGATATTTAAATGAAATAAAAAATGAAAAGATAATATTACCTAGTATTTCAAATTCTATTGGTCATGAAACTAGTCATGTATTTCACTTGTTTGTGATTAGAACACTTGATCGAGATGATCTGCAAAGATATTTAAGCGAAAATGATATTGAAACGGTAGTGCATTATCCTATACCGCCACACAAGCAAAAAGCTTTTGAATTTTTAAACCAATATTCATTTCCCATAACCGAGAAAATACACAACGAGGTTTTGAGTATACCCATGAGTCCTGTTTTGACTGAGGACGAAGTTAGTTATGTGATAACGATTCTAAATCAATATTAGTTTTGAACATATTAAGTAAAATTATTCAATATAAGTTGTTTAAAATCGCTACTTGGAATAGTCTGAGTGTTGCCATAAAAATAGTATCAGGATTAGTAACATCAAAAATTATAGCTGTTTTTGTGGGGCCCAGCGGGATGGCTCTTGTAGGTAATTTGCGTGTTTTTTTTACTTCACTGGAGAATATTTCAACTTTAGGTTTTCAAAATGGCATTGTAAAATATGTTGCTGAAGCCGAAAATAACGATATGGAACTCAAGAAAGTTTTAGCAACAGTAACTATGAGTTTGCTTGCCGTTGCAGTAGTTTTGAGTTCTGTCTTGTACTTTTTGGCGTCCTATTGGAATTTTTTGCTATTTGGAGAAAATTTCGACTTTGCTTTTGTTATAAAAGTCTTGGCATTTTCTTTACCATGGTATACCATTTCTGTGTTTTTTACCGCTGTTATCAACGGACTTGGTAAATACAAAAAAGTTATTTGGATCAATACAATAGGGAATGTATTGGGTTTTTTATTGTCTATAATATTAATTATTAATTACAAAACAACGGGTGCGTTACTTGCGCTTGTTTTAATGCCAGCAACACTTTTTTTTGCAGCCGTTTTTTTTGCCAATAAAGAAATTGCATTTATATCCTTATTTTCTTGGAAAGAATTTGATTTTGCTATTCTAAAAAAATTAGCATCTTATACCGTAATGACTTTAGCTACAGCTGTAGTAGCCCCATTTGTTTACCTCGCCATTCGGAAAAATATCATCTTAAATTTAGGACTTGAACAAGCTGGATATTGGGAAACGATGCAGCGAATTTCAATGTATTACATGATGTTTGTGACCACTATAATAAGCGTATATTTTTTACCGCAATTGGCTATAGCCAAAAACAATTTGGCAACAAAAAAAATGTTTTTGGAATTTTATAAATTGGTTTTACCATTTTTTATAGTTGCCATGGTGGTATTATATTGCCTACGATTTTACATCATCGATCTTCTTTTTACTCCTGCTTTCCGTCCTGTTGCAGCCCTGTTTTTTTGGCAATTATTTGGAGATGTATTCAAGGTTGCTGCTTTAATTTTAGGGTGTCAATTTTTTGCCAAAAAGCTTACCGTAGCATTCTTAATGACAGAGTTTTTTTCCTTATTTATGATGTTTTTTTTATGTACTTTTTTGTTGAAAAAATATGGTATAGAAGGTATAGTATTGGCGCAAGCAATTGATAATGTGATC
>NZ_MTCA01000049.1:0-18952 GCF_002150205.1 Flavobacterium sp. FPG59
AAATAGGTTTGTTTTTAACATTGAAATGAAATTCTAACAAAATTGTTTGAAAAATTGATATTTTTTAGAATCGTACCAATGTGAAATAGGCTTAGGTATCTGTTGAAAAATTGGATAATAATTTATTTAAAAAAAATAACAGTTACATTAAATTTTGCTATTTTTGTGGCACTTTATTTCTGGAAGAAATTCAGAAGCCAGTCAAATTCTATATTATGAACATACACGAATATCAAGGAAAAGAAATTCTAGCAAGTTACGGAGTACGCATTCAACGCGGAATTGTAGCAAATAGTCCAGCTGAAGCTGTTGAAGCTGCGAAACAATTAACTGCCGAAACGGGTACAGGATGGCATGTTATTAAAGCACAAGTTCATGCAGGTGGACGTGGTAAAGGTGGAGGAGTAAAACTTGCCAAAAATTTACAACAAGTAGAAGAAATTGCAGGTCAAATCATAGGGATGCAATTGATTACACCTCAAACATCAGCTGAAGGAAAAAAAGTAAGTACTATATTAGTTGCTGAAGATGTTTACTATCCTGGAGAAAGTGAAACATCAGAGTTTTATGTTTCTGTTTTATTAAATAGAGCTACTGGTCGTAACATGATCATGTATTCTACCGAAGGTGGAATGGATATTGAAGAAGTTGCTGAGCACACACCACATTTAATCTTTACTGAAGAAATTGATCCTTCTGTAGGTTTACAAGGTTTTCAAGCAAGAAGAATTGCTTTTAACTTAGGACTTTCAGGAAATGCGTTCAAAGAAATGGTGAAATTCATCGATTCTTTATACAATGCATACATCGGATCTGATGCTTCAATGTTTGAAATCAACCCAGTTTTAAAAACATCTGATGATAAAATTATGGCTGTTGATGCAAAAGTTAACATTGATGACAATGCATTATACAGACAAAAAGCATATGCTGACATGCGTGACGTTCGTGAGGAAAACCCAATCGAAGTTGAAGCAAAAGAAGTTGGCTTGAACTATGTAGATCTTGACGGAACTGTAGGATGTATGGTAAACGGAGCAGGTCTTGCAATGGCAACTATGGATTTAATTAAATATGCTGGTTTTGAGCCTGCAAACTTCCTTGACGTAGGTGGAACTGCTGATGCAAAACGTGTTGAAACTGCTTTCCGTATTATCTTAAAAGATCAAAACGTAAAAGCTATTTTGATTAATATTTTTGGTGGTATCGTTCGTTGTGACCGTGTGGCACAAGGAGTTGTTGACGCTTACAAAAATATGGGAGATGCTATTAAAGTGCCAATCATTGTTCGTTTACAAGGTACCAATGCAGCTATTGCAAAAGAATTAATTGATAATTCAGGAATGCCAATTTTATCTGCTGTTGAATTTCAAGAAGCAGCTGATCAAGTACAAGCGGCACTTTCTTAATTAGAAAATTGTTATATATTAGAAACCTGTTTGCTTTAGTAAACAGGTTTTTTTATGCCAAATAATTAGTGGAAAGTAAACAATTCATAATATTATTGGAAAGTACAAAACAGTATAGCACTGATCAATTACCTTTGTTTTTTTAAATTTGATATCATGAAACTTCATATAAAAAATAACTTCACATCTGAATTACCGGCTGATCTTGACCTTGAAAATACTCCAAGGCAAGTTGAACAAGCCTGCTTCTCCTATGTAACGCCAGTAAAACCCAGCAATCCTGAATTAATTCATGCTTCTGCTGAAGTCGCCAATACTATCGGACTCAGTGAAGAAGATCTTGCATCAACAGCATTTTTAAATACGTTTTCAGGTACTACCATTTATCCTGAAACTAAGCCTTATGCCTTGTGTTATGCAGGTCACCAGTTTGGGAATTGGGCTGGACAACTTGGTGATGGGCGTGCCATAAATTTAACTGAAGTTCTACATAACAATGAGTCTTATACGTTGCAACTGAAAGGTGCTGGACCTACACCATATTCTAGAAATGCAGATGGATTTGCAGTTTTGCGCTCTTCCATTAGAGAATACTTATGTGCCGAGGCCATGCATTATTTAGGAGTTCCTACTACACGTTCACTTTCGTTAATGGTATCTGGAGATCCCGTTTTACGCGATGTTTTGTACAATGGAAATCCTGCTTATGAGAAAGGCGCTATTGTAGCAAGAGTGGCTCCATCTTTTATTCGTTTTGGAAGTTTTGAAATTTTTGCCGCGCGTGAAGATCACGAAAATTTAAAATTATTGACTGATTATACTATCAAGCACCATTTTTCACATATTAAAAAAGAAGGAATCGAAAAATACTTAGCCTTTTTTCAAGAAGTTACTCAAACCACGTTCAATATGATTGTCAACTGGCAGCGCGTTGGTTTTGTGCATGGTGTAATGAATACGGATAATATGTCTATTCACGGGATTACAATTGATTATGGTCCTTACGGTTGGTTAGAAAATTTTAATCCAGGGTGGACTCCTAATACCACTGACAGGCAGCATAAAAGGTACCGTTATGGCAATCAACCTGAAATGGCATTGTGGAATTTATACCAATTAGCAAATGCATTGTATCCTTTAATTCAAGATGCTAAGCCGCTGGAAGCTATTCTTGAGGCATTCAGTACCAATTACGAAAAGGAGTATTTGAGAATGATGCAAAATAAGTTGGGCCTCCAAATCAAAAAAGAAGAGGATGTAGTCTTGATTCATGGTTTGATTGAATTACTTCAACGAGTAGAAACCGATATGACTATTTTCTTTAGGAGTCTAAGCAATGTTACCAAAGTAGCTACTTCGAAAGATGCTTTCAATACTGTTAAAGCTGCTTTTTACAATGAAAAGGATTTAGATGAAACCATCTTGAGTGAATGGTACGATTGGTTTGAAAAGTACAGTATTCGAATTAATGAAGAGGTCATTTCTGATTTGGAAAGAAAACAACAAATGGATAAAGTGAATCCCAAGTATGTATTGCGAAATTACATGGCGCAACTGTGTATTGATGATGCGGATAAAGGAGATTACGGTTTGCTAAATGAATTATTTGAAATGCTCCAAAAACCTTATGATGAGCAACCTAATTTCCAAAAATGGTTTGCCAAAAGACCGGATTGGGCTAGAGATAAAGTAGGCTGTAGTATGTTAAGCTGTAGTTCTTAAAAGTGAATTTAAAATCACAGCTGGATCATTGCTTTTCATTTTTTGTCCAAAAATTAAAATTGAAAACAATAATGTCAAAAAGCTGAGGAAGTTTTTCATATTGATGAGTTTAAATTTTTTTAGATGATTGAAGGTATATATAAATCCTCATTGAAAGTTGTTATTGTGATTTTAAAAAAATACTCTTTTTAAATTTCAATTAATATGGGCATGTGGTCACTCCATTGAATCCAATTATTGTTAAGACCTATTTCAAATTTCTTAATTACTGCAAATTCTTTTTCATCTGCAAAAGCATAATCAATATGAAACGGCTTTAAGACATTCTTTTGCAGATAAAAGGTTGGTACTGATTCTTCTCCTTGTCTTTCGTTATGATAATCATGATATAAACTTCTAATTCCAATCTCCTCTAATTCTCTTACTACATCAGAATGATTCCACCATCTGTCCCATTTGTCCCAAATTTTATTACTATTGAAATCACCAATAATTATAGCTTTAGACATTAATGATTTATTGATTTGAAGGTATTTCCAAAATTGTCCAATATATCCAAAAGTGGGGGAATTAGCGTGGTGATTCCATAAACCAATTAGATTAAAATCATCATTAATTGTTGCAGATAGGAAATGTTTGAGGTTTTCTCTTTGCCAATTGTTATTTGAGATTTTTATAACTTCTTTACAAAAAATACCAAGTCCTTTATTTTTGTTATCACCTATCCAAATATAATTTTTGGCCCAATCCTTGTAATTTGTATCAATTGATCTTTCTGGGTCTTCACATTCTTGAATGACAATTATATCAGCATCAAATTGTTCAAGTAATTTAAACTTTTTTCTGAATGCTCCATTACAATTCCAATTAACAATTTTCATTCTAATTTTTAAAGATTTACTCAGACAAAAATATACAAAAAATCCCGAACTCTCATTCAGGATTTAGTTAGGTATTAATTTCCTATTTCTTGAATCACATCGGATTCGTAAATATGAAAACCTTTTTTGTTTTTTTGTGCTATACGATAAAGTGCTTTCGCAACTGTATTTCCCTGTATGGCTTTGTATTTTTTTAGTTTTCCAACGAATACAAATGATACTAATTTCATTACAAATGCACCAGCTTTTTCTGCAAATCTAAATTCATTTCGATCACCCAATAGTAGGGAAGGTTGCAGAATGGAAACGCTTTCAAAATTACAAGTTTTAAGAAAATCTTGAATTTCGCCTTTTGTCTTTAAATAAAAATTTGAAGACGTGGCATTGGCATCCAGTGAAGAGATCAATAAATAATTTTTCACTTTATTCTCTTGCGCAAAAAGGGCGAATTGTTTAGGATATTCAAAATCTACTTTTTTAAATGCTTGTTGGCTACCAGCTTTTTTTATGGTAGTACCAATGGTGCAAAAGAAATCATCGCCCACAACCCATTCTTTATAGCTTTCGGGCTTGTCAAAGTCAATGACGTGTTGGGTTAATTTGGGGTTTTGTATTCCCGTATCTCTTTTTACAAAGGTTACAACGCTTGTATATTCAGGATTGTCTAAAAGTATTTGGAGTAATTCAGATCCAATAAGACCTGTGCTGCCAATAATCAAGGCTGTTTTCACAATTATGATTTTTTATTTTTCCCGAAATTATATTTCACTTTCTCCACCACTTGCACTTTTGGGGTTCCTTTTGCAAATGTTTTTTTGAAAGGTTTTTTAGCGGCAGGTTTTGTCTTTGATGGAGCTTCGTCACCTCTTGCTCTTTCAGAATCTTTTGCTTTAGCTTTGAATTCTGTTCTTTCACCTGCGCCTTCTTTCACTGGAATTTGGGCTTTGTGTTTGGCCAAAACATCATTTGGATTTTTTGGATTTTCCTTAGTTCCACGCAAGTGAATCACTAGTCCGTTCAAGAAATTACGCAATACTTGGTCGCCACATTCCATGTAATTTTCATGTTTTTCATCACGAAAAAAAGCACCCAACTCCGATTTTGTAATTCTAAAATCTACTAATTCTAATATTTCAACTATTTGGTCGTCACGAAGCATAAGTGCCACGCGAAGTTTTTTAAAGATATCGTTATTTGTCATCATATTCTAATTTTATACAAAGGTACGTTTTAAAAGCATTTAGAATACAATTTTCAATTTAGAATTGGTTTGCGATCGCATTTCTACTTGATAATTTAAAATAAAATAATATTTTAGCACAAAATATAGATTATGAACGAATTTGAGGAAAGACGCAGTTTGTTGCTTGAAATGATAGCTTTTTCAACTGTTGATGGAAAATTACACAAACGCGAATATGAATTTCTGTCAATAGTAGCACAAGCTTTAGGAATAGAAAAAGATGTTTTCAAAGATTTATTTCATCAAGAAGTTCCTCAATTGACTATAAAAACAGAGTTTCTTAGAATTCAACAATTTTATAGATTGGCTTTGTTAATGTATTGTGATGGTGTGATACATGAAAAAGAATTAGCGTCTATCCAGCAAATAGCTATTGACATGGGATTGAATCCTAATGCTACCAAACGTATTTTAAAATTAATGAGTGAATCACCTAATGCTATAATTGACGGGGCGGTTTTATTAAATGTTTTTCAGGAGCAGCATAACTAGGACAATTGGCCTTGTAATGCTTTGATCTCATCTCTAAGTTTTGCGGCTTGCATAAAGTCTAATTCTTTTGCCGCTTTTTCCATGGATTTTCTTTTCTCTCGAATAAGTTTTTCCAGTTCAGGTTTAGACAGATAAAGATTTTCTGGCTCTGCTGCAGTGTTTAAAGTAGCACCTAATTCATAATCTACAAGAGGATTTTTGGTAAAGGCGCTTTCTATTTTTTTGTTCAACGCCATAGGAACTAAATTGTGTTCCGTATTGTAATTGATTTGTTTGGTTCTTCGGTATGAAGTTTCGTCGATGGTTTTTTGCATGCTGGCCGTAATTTTATCGGCATACATGATTGCTTTTCCATTTAGGTTTCTTGCTGCACGACCAATTGTTTGTGTAAGTGATCGATGACTTCTTAAAAAACCTTCTTTGTCAGCATCTAGAATGGCTACAAGAGAAACTTCGGGTAAATCTAGTCCTTCACGGAGTAAATTGACACCTATTAGAACATCAAATATTCCTTTTCTAAGGTCTTGCATGATTTCAATTCGTTCCAAAGTATCCACTTCAGAATGGATATAACGACAACGAATATGAACTTTAGTTAAATATTTAGCTAGTTCTTCGGCCATTCTTTTGGTCAAAGTAGTGACTAAAACACGCTCGTCAATTTCGGCTCGAACTTGAATTTCTTCGATTAAATCATCAATTTGGTTCAAGCTAGGTCTTATTTCAATAATAGGATCCAATAGTCCTGTGGGACGAATCACTTGCTCTACCACAACACCATCTGTTTTTTGTAACTCATAATCAGCAGGTGTTGCCGAAACGTAAATAACTTGATTTTGCATGGCTTCGAATTCCTCAAATTTCAAAGGACGGTTGTCCATTGCGGCAGGAAGTCTAAATCCGTATTCAACCAAGTTCTCTTTACGGCTGCGATCACCGCCATACATAGCGCTCACTTGGGAGAGTGTTACATGGCTTTCATCCACGACCATCAAGTAATCTTTAGGGAAATAGTCTAGCAAGCAAAAAGGTCTTGTACCTGGTAAACGCCCATCTAAGTAACGAGAGTAATTTTCGATACCGGAACAATATCCCAGTTCCCGAATCATTTCTAAGTCGAAATTGGTTCGTTCTTCCAGCCTTTTAGCTTCAAGATGTTTACCTATTTCTTTAAAATAATCAACTTGTTTTACCAAGTCTTGTTGGATTTCCCAAATGGCATTTTGCAATACATCTGGCGAAGTCACAAACATATTAGCAGGATAAATGGTTAGTCTGTCAAATTGTTCAAGGACTTGAGAATTTTTAGTATCAAAGCTTTCTATTTCTTCAATTTCATCCCCGAAAAAATGAATTCTATAGGCTTCATCGGCATAACTAGGGTATACATCAACGGTATCACCTTTTATCCTGAAACTTCCGGGATTAAAATCAGCTTCGGTTCTAGAATACAAACTTTGCACCAATTGATGTAATAATTTGGTCCGAGAAATAACTTGTCCTTTCTCTATTGGGATTAGGTTTTTTTGAAATTCAATAGGGTTACCAATACCATACAAACACGAAACAGATGCGACAACCAAAATATCTCTACGTCCAGAAAGCAACGAAGCAGTGGTTGACATTCGCATTTTTTCCAGCTCTTCATTGATGGATAAATCCTTCTCAATGAAAACGCCAGTAACAGGCATGAAAGCTTCAGGCTGATAATAATCGTAGTAAGAAACAAAATATTCTACGGCGTTATTCGGGAAAAATTGTTTGAATTCCGAGTACAACTGAGCAGCTAATGTTTTGTTGTGTGCCAAAACCAGGGTAGGGCGTTGCACTTCTTGAATAACATTGGCTACGGTAAAAGTTTTACCAGAACCGGTAACACCTAAAAGCGTTTGGAATTGATCTCCATCTACAATGCCTTGCGCTAATTTTGCAATGGCTTGTGGTTGGTCACCTTTGGGCTGGTAATCGGATACTACTTGAAAATTCATGTCTTGGAATTACTTCATACAAAGATACGACTCAATTCAAGAAAATATGTTTTTAAAAACTTAAAACTTCCATGCTTTTTGTTGTGCTGAACTCAAGAATGTCCAAGCTAAGATGCGGCTTGTTTTTTGGCCTTGAGCCATATCAATAGTTTTGATTTCGACAGCGCTTACTTTGTTTAGTGTTTTGTATAAACTAGAAAGATTTTCTTTTTTGGACACTAAAGTCGTGAACCAAAGACACTGCAGAGGATATTTTGCACTTTCGTAAATCATTTGGGTGACAAACCCAAGTTCTCCGCCTTCACAAAATAATTCGGCATTGTGACCCCCAAAGTTTAAAACAGGCTTTGTCGTTTTACTTGTACCGCTATTAGATTGTAAATTGTTTATTTTTCTTAAGGTACTTTTAGTAGCCTCATCTTGTGATGCGTGAAAAGGAGGATTGCAAATTGTAAAGGTGAATTTATCCTCAGGCGTTATAATATTTTTAAATATAAAACGTGATTCCGTTTGTTGTTGCAAGCTAATTAAATCAATGAGTTTTGGGTTGTTTTCAATGATAGTACTGCAGTTTTGAATTGCTTTTGTATCAATATCAGTTCCTACAAAACTCCAGCCGTAAACAGAAGAACCTATAAGCGGATAGATGCAATTGGCACCCACACCAATATCTAACCCTTGAACAGTTTCGCCCTCAGGTATAATTCCGTTGTTGCTAGATGCCAATAAATCTGCTAAATAATGAATATAATCAGCTCTACCAGGAATAGGTGGGCACAAATAATTGTTAGGAATATCCCAATTTTGAATGTCAAAGTGCTGCATCAAAAGCGCTTTGTTCAAGGCTTTTACCGCTTCAGGATCGCTGAAATCGATGGTTTCAGTTCCGTGCTCATTGGTTTTAACAAATTCACTTAGGGATGGATATGTAGTAATTAATTCTTTAAAATCATACCCTGTCCTGTCCAGATTCCTTGGGTGTAAATTTGTTTTTTCAGTACTCATTTTAAATCGTTCGTTCTTATTTTGGGTGCAAAGATAACCATAAGTAGTTTGCTAATGTAAACTTAATGTGATTAAACAGCTGGAAAAGAAATCATAAAATTTAATTGAGACTTTTTTTGAAGCTTAAAAACGGCTACTTTTATGAAAAAAATGAATTTTATAGCAGCTCGATTCGTTTTCAAGAAGCGTTATTTAGTAATTTCAATAATAGTACTTTACTTGTTTTTGTGTCAAGCTTGTATGACTATGCGGTTTACTCCTAAAGAAACGACTTCATTTTTTTCAAAATCTCAAACGACGTATCAAGACACGACCTTTCAAAGCGGTGGTTTTAAGTTGCATTATGTAGCCACTGGATCAGATTTAAACCCAGTATTGCTTTTTGTTCATGGTTCGCCAGGGAGTTGGAATGCTTTCAAAGAGTATTTAGTAGATCCAGATTTACTAAAAAAATACCGAATGATTGCTATTGATCGTCCTGGATTTGGGTACAGTGATTTTGGGGATGCTCAAAATTTAGCAACACAATCACAGTTTATATCTACATTTATCAAATCTCAAAACTTTAAAAAGTCAGTTACGTTGGTAGGGCATTCATTAGGCGGTCCGCTTGTTGCGCAACTTGCTGTTGATCATCCCGAGTGGTATAAAAGGATAGTAGTTTTAGCGGGATCTCTTGATCCAAAAGCCGAAAAGCCAGAGAAATGGCGCACGGTAATTAAGACAATTCCGTTGCGATACTTAATTCCAGGCGCGTTGAGGCCTTCAAACGATGAATTGTGGTGGTTAAAAAAAGACTTGGTAACCTTAGAAAACCAACTTTATAAAATTGATTGCGAAGTGACCATTGTACATGGCACTAAGGATGTTTTAGTACCTTACAGCAATGTGGATTACATGAAAAAGAAGTTTGTAAACGCTAAGAAATTGACTATGAAAACCATCCCCGAAGCCAATCATTTTATTCCATGGAGTCATTATGCTATTGTTAAAAACGTTATTTTAGACGAAGAAACTAAAAATTAATCCAGACATTCCATCAGTAGTAAATCACCTTCTTCATGAAGTATAGTAACTAACCCATCTTGAGCCACGTGATTACTGCTGCCAGTTCGATATCCTATAGTTAAGGTATCGTTTTGAAGCGGATAAAATAAATTATCAGACTGTATTCCTGTTACTTGTCCAATTGGGATTAATGAAATAGGAGTTTGTGCTGTATACCATTTTTCGAATTTTCTAGGCAATAAAAATACTTTTGAGTGATCGTCTAATATGACAATTTTCAGTAGGTTTCGGTATTTTGGGATGTTGGTTAGGTTCGTAATCGTGTGATCGGCTCTTTTTCCTGTTGCCCAAACCACATTTACAGCAGGTATTTTTCTATTAATTAAATAATCAAAAGCTTTCTCAAGGTCCGTTTTGTTTTGGTCAGGTGTATGAACAATTTCAAGCGGATATTGAGAAGTTTTATAGATTTCAGGATCAAAACCACGGTCAAAATCACCCAAGAGTACATCTACTTTTATATCTAGTTCCATAACTCGTACCATAGCAGAATCTAGTACAATTACTAGCGGCGACCACTCCAGCAATTGACCTAAAAGTTCAGGATTACAGGATGCGCCATTAGCAATTATTAAGGCAGGCTCTTGATCGTCCCGAACGATATGATGTGATGACATGTTTATTGATTTTGGTTTGGAGTACAAATATACTTATTCAACCGTATAATTTCTTACCTCCGTCTCGCTTAATGAAAAATACCCAAGCGGATAGTTTTCTGGTGTGGTCGAGTTGATGATATTTCCTCTGACAGTTGCTGGCGGTGCTTGAAATGGCCCACCTCCATTGTTACCAGCAATGCTTACTAGAACACTCATATAATTGTAATAGGCTTTTGAAATTCCGATATGCGTTACCTCAATTAGATCCCCTTTTTTAAGTTCGTCGTTTTGGGAAATACTAAAAAATTCATTGCCATTGAAAAACTCATCTTGATCCACATAATAATCTGCTTTTACTTGATTAGAATAGCTGTATTTGTAGAGGTAATAATTGGCAATTCCTGCTGGATCTTGGTAAAAAGTTTTAATTTCTTTATTGTTTCCGGTAAAGCCACCTTTGTCATTTTGAACAATTTTGGTAATAGAAGCAACAGGTTTTAATGTTTCTGTGGCTGTATAGGTGGCGCCTTTGTTAATGATATTTAGCGTGTATGTCTCATTAAGAACTGGATTGAAATTGGTGCAAACATATTCTCCAGGTGTTCCTGTTTCAGTAAAAACAAAAATTGTGTTGGCACTATTTTTTATAGTCACGGTAGCTCCTGAAACTTTTGGAATTTTAGTGTCATAAAAACCAGTAGTTGTTGATAGTTTAATGGTTTGTACTGTACCACTTGTTCCTTTTTTCCAGTTTATTGCCGCTTCAATCACTAGTTTTGGCGCAGCATTATTCAAGTCAACATTTATTACATCCTCACAACTAGTGGTAATGCAAGTGCTAATTAGGATTAAGAGAAGGATTATTTTTTTCATCATCTGAAATTTTAAAAATATTTTAAGTACTAAAATTTAAAGTTGTAACTCACTGCTGGAACCATCCCAAAAATAGAGGTTCTTACGGCTTCATTATTGCCTGTGTCTGCGTTTTGTCTAAAATTGATTGACGCAGCATTACGACGATTGTATACATTATAAATACTAAAAACCCATTCGCCTTTCCATTGTCTATTTTTATTTTTTGTAGGTGTTAAGGTAGCTGCTAGATCTAAGTGGTGGTAGGCCGGTAATCTATTTTCATTGCGCAATCCGTAGCTAGGAACAACTATGCCCAAATACTCGTATTGCCCAGTTGGGTAGGTTACTGGTTGACCTGTTTGAAGTGCAAAGTTAGCGCCAAAAGACCATTTGTCATTTAAATTATAGGATGAGGTTACAGCAATATTATGCAACTTGTCATATACAGAGTTGTACCACTGACCATTGTTTATTCCTGTTTCTAGCGGAGTTCTTCCTGGTGTTTGTTGCTCTGATCTTGACAATGTGTACGAAATCCAACCGTTTAATCGACCTTCGTTTTTACGGAAAAGTATTTCCAAACCGTAGGATCGTAATTGACCATTTAAAATAATTTGTTCAATAGCTTTATTTGCAATTAAATCGGCTCCGTCAATATAGTCCAATCGGTTTTGAACTTCTTTGTAATAAGTTTCTACCTCAAGAGAATACATGTCATCTTTAAAATTTTTAAAATAGCCTAATGCAACTTGATCTGCAATTTGAGGTTTGATAAAATTGTCACTCGGTGTCCACACGTCTAGCGGAGTAGGAGATGAGGTGTTTGATATTAATTGTAAATACTGTACCATCCTGTTGTAACTGGCTTTTACAGATTGTTCGTCATTAATTTGGTACGCAATGGACAAGCGTGGCTCAAGATAATTATAGTTCTTAATGACCTTGTTTTTACCATAAAATTGAGAACTTATGGGTGTAGCTTTTTCGTAAATTTGCAACTCAGGATCAAAAAGGACTGGATTGTTGTTCTCATAAATATTTACTGTAGATTGCCCTAATCTATAAAACATACTGTAACGAAGTCCGTAAGAAAGGGCTATTTTATTGGATATTTCATGATCTGCATTTAAGTAAAGTGCTGGTTCAAAAGCGTATTTTTTATCTAGCTGGTCAAAGTTAATTCCAGAATTTTCATTGCTTGGTTTTATGGTGCCGGGATTGAATTCATAGTAAATGGCGTTCAGTCCATAATTTAATTTGAACTTATTTGAAATGTAGTTTTTAAAGTCGTATTTAACATTGTAGTTTTTAATGCCAGAATCCCATTTGAAACCTACAAAATCCAAATCCAAACCATAATAATAGTCACTGTAGATTAGTGATAAATTTGAAAATAATTTTTCTGAAAATAAGTGATTCCATCTAAGGTTTAAAGTAGCATTCCCATAAATATTGGTAAAACTTTCGTTAAGACTGAAAACATCTCGACCAAAATACCCCGATAAGTATAAATTGTTATTCGGGTTTAATTTATAGCTCAGTTTTGTATTTAAATCATAAAAATAAGCAGAGTTGTCTTTTTGCTCTTCAGAAAGTTTCAAGAACAAATGTGCATAAGAGCTGCGACCGCCTATTAAGAAAGATCCTTTGTCTTTTACTAATGGTCCTTCGGCCAAAATTCTACTGGATATTAACCCAATTCCACCGTTTACATGAAATTCTTTACTATTACCATCTTTTTGATAAATATCCAAAACTGATGATGCTCTTCCGCCATATCGCGCTGGAATTCCACCTTTATACAATTTTAAATCTTTGATAGCATCAGGATTAAAAACAGAGAAAAATCCAAAAACATGTGAAGAATTGAAAATCGTTGCTTCATCTAATAAAATTAAGTTTTGATCAGCTCCACCACCTCGAACATTAAATCCAGAGGCACCTTCGCCAGCATTGGTAACACCAGGCAATAGTAAAATAGATTTTAAAACATCAACTTCTCCCAATACAACGGGCATTTTTTTGATTGCAGAAATGGAGAGTTTATTCACGCTCATCTCTGGTTTTTTGATGTCAATTTTGGTTTTATTATCGGTGATAATTACTTCCTTTAAAATGGTTTCATTACCCACTAGTTTGAAATTTCGAATCGTATTTTGGTTCAGATCAATAGATTCTTCAAGCGTTTGAAAACCCAAGTAACTTACTTGTACGGTGTAAATTCCCTTAGGAACTGTAATTGAAAAAAATCCATATTCATTAGTTGTAACACCTGTTTTTAAACTTGGTAAAACAACATTTACACCTATTAAAGACTCGTTACCGCTTGCATCGATTATAGTCCCACTTAGGGTGAATTTTTCCTGAGCAAAAGAGCAAAATGACGTTAGTACAACTATAAAGTACAGAATGTATTTTTTTGAGTTCATTGTTTTATTTTTATCAGAATGAAAGTACAAATTACCTCAAATAGTTTGGTAATTGGCATATAACACATGTTAAGGTATTGCTAAGATAAAAAAAAGACAACTTTTTACAGTTGTCTTCATTTTTTTGTTTCACTATTGTTATTCTACTTATGCAATTTTTGCTAAAATGGCATTGAATGTTGCACTAGGACGCATGGCTTTGCTTGTCAACTCTGGATTAGGTTGATAATGTCCATTAATATGTTGAGGTTGGCCTTGAGCTGCAATAAGTTCAGTATTAATGCTTGCTTCATTAGCTAACAACTCAGTTGCAATAGGAGTAAAAATCGCTTTTAATGACGGTTCTTTATCTTGAGCTGCAAGAGCTTCTGCCCAGTACATAGCCAAGTAAAATTGTGACCCTCTGTTGTCAATTCCACCTACTTTACGTGCAGGCGATTTGTCATTTGCTAAGAATTTTTCAGTAGCTACATCTAATGTTTCAGCAAGAACAATTGCTTTGTTGTTGTGTAAAGTTTGTCCTAAATGTTCTAAAGAAGCTCCAAGTGCTAGGAATTCTCCAAGAGAGTCCCAACGCAAGTATCCTTCTTCTGTAAATTGCTCAACGTGCTTAGGAGCTGATCCGCCTGCACCAGTTTCGAACAATCCACCACCATTCATCAAAGGAACAATAGATAGCATTTTTGCTGATGTTCCTACTTCTAAAATTGGGAATAAATCAGTTAAGTAATCACGTAATACATTTCCAGTTACTGAAATAGTATCTAAACCTTGAACAATTCTTTCTAAGGTAAAGTTAGTAGCCTCGATAGGGTTTAAAATCTGAATGTCTAATCCAGTGGTATCAAAATCTTTCAAGTAATGATTTACTTTTACGATCAATTCTCTATCGTGTGCTCTGTTATTATCCAACCAGAAAATCGCTGGAGTATTAGACAAACGAGCTCTGTTTACAGCTAGTTTTACCCAGTCTTGAATAGGAGCGTCTTTGGCTTGACACATTCTAAAAATATCATTTGTTTCAACAGTTTGTTCCATTAAAACAGTTCCATTAGTATCTACTACTCTAACTACACCATCCGTGGCAATTTGAAAAGTCTTGTCGTGAGATCCGTATTCTTCGGCTTTTTGTGCCATCAAACCTACGTTTGGAACACTTCCCATGGTAGTAGGGTCAAAAGCGCCGTGTTTTTTGCAAAAATCAATAGTTGCTGTGTACACACCTGCATAACTGCGGTCTGGTATCATAGCAACAGTATCTTGCTGCTTTCCTTCTTTGTTGTACATCTGACCCGAAGTACGAATCATTGCTGGCATAGATGCGTCAACAATAACGTCAGACGGAACGTGTAAGTTTGTAATTCCTTTATCAGAATTTACCATTGCCAATGCAGGACCATTTTCGATAGCTGCGTTTAATGCGGCTTCAACTTCGGCTTGTAATGGATTTCCAGCTATTTTAGCATAAATATCACCTAAACCATTGCGGGTGTCAATGTTTAACTCTTGGAATAAAGTAGCGTATTTTTCGAATACTGATGCAAAATATACTTCTACGATAGCGCCAAAAATGATGGGATCCGATACTTTCATCATCGTAGCTTTCAAGTGAACTGAAAGTAAAACGTTTAATTGTTTTGCTTCGGCAATAGTCTTCGCTACAAATGTTTTTAGTGCATGTAAGTTCAATACGGCGCTATCAATGATTTCTCCAGCTTTTAGCGGAGTGCTTGCTTTTAAAACAGTTGTTGTTCCGTCTTTGGCTACTAATTCAATTTTTACATCTGTAGCTTCAGTTAAGGTAATTGACTTTTCACTACCATAAAAATCGCCACTTTCCATTGAGGCAACGTACGTTTTTGAGTCGGCAGTCCAAGCTCCCATTGAATGTGGGTTGGCTTTAGCATAATTCTTAACCGCTTTTGGTGCTCTTCTGTCTGAATTTCCTTCACGTAAAACAGGATTTACAGCAGATCCTAATATTTTAGAGTATTTTGCTTTGATAGCAGTCTCAGCTTCGTTTTGTGGTTCTTCAGGAAAGTTTGGTAATTGATATCCATGAGATTGTAGTTCAGCAATAGCTGCTTTCAATTGCGGTACAGATGCGGATACGTTTGGTAATTTTATAATATTAGCTTCTGGAGTAGTAGCCAGTTGTCCAAGTTCAAGTAAGGAATCAGCTGTTTTTTGATCTTCAGTCAAAAACTCCGGAAAGTTAGATAAGATTCTACCCGCTAATGAAATGTCTCTAGTTTCAATTTCAATGTCAGAAGTTCTTGTAAATGCTTGTACAATAGGTAAAAATGAATAAGTGGCCAGTAACGGCGCTTCATCAGTAAGCGTGTAAAAAATTTTTGATTTCTGTGTCATTTTTTTATTTTTATAATCGAATCACGTTAAATGTAGCTTATTCAAGGAATTTTTCATGAAATAAGACGTACAAATATATGAAAATCAGATGTAATTGAAGGGTGATTTGAGAGAGAAAAACTCGAATTTTAGTATTACTAACGTACTATTCTCAAATTGTTATATTTCAGGTTACAATCCTACTAAATTCTAAATTTATAAGGAAGTTATAAACAAAAAAAAGTCCCAAACATGTTGGGACTTTTATTATTAAGAGATGTTTGACTATCTTCTTTTGTCTTTGATCTTAGCTTTTTTACCAGTAAGTTCTCTGAAGTAGAAAATTCTAGCTCTACGAACTGCACCTTTTTTGTTGATCTCAATTTTTTGTAATGCAGGTAAGTTCACTGGGAAAATACGCTCTACTCCAATTGCACCAGACATTTTACGAATTGTAAAAGTTTCAGTATTAGCTGAACCTCTTCTTTGAATTACAACTCCTTTAAAGAACTGAGTTCTTGTTTTTTCACCCTCTCTAATTTCATAGAAAACAGTGATAGTATCTCCAGCTGCAAAAACTGGGAAATCTTTTCTTGTTACAAACTCGTCTTGAACGAATTTCATTAAATCTGCCATGATTGTATTTTATTATGGTTTAATTTAGGTCAACATTCACGGATCTCGCCAGAGGTTAACTTAATGTGGGCGCAAAAGTAAAGAAAAATGTTTAAAGTTTAAAGTTTTTCTTGTTTAAAGTTTAGAAGTTCTTGGTTTTTAGTCTCAGTTTGCAGTATTCAGTCTCAGTAATCAGTTACATTCACAGTTTACAGTATTCAGTCACAGTTTTTAGTCAAAATATTGTAAGGTAGTAAGAGAATTAAATTTTGCAACCAAATTTACCAGGATTATTGATCATGAAATTAATTAACTTTCCAATTTCGATGGTTTGGTTATTTAATTCAGTGAACGTTGCTAAGTCTATATACTCGCACTTTAATGCAAATTCTAGCCATACACTTGTCTCTGAGTTTTCAGCATCGCTGTCTGTTAATTTACTGATGAAATGATTGGGATATCGCCTTTTTCTAAAGGCCTCCGCAATGTTAGCTGAAACACTTCTCGAGGAGCGGCGTATTTGATCTGTAAGAGCGTATTTCTCTTCTTTTGGGAATGATTTTGATAAATTAAAGATATTCATTGCTAACAAAAACGACTTCTGAAATGCTGCTAATTCTTTGAAATCCATGATTTTATTTATTTAGATTGCTTTTTTTAGTTTACAGGCTCAGTTTTCAGTTTTTAGTTTTCAGTTTTTAGTTTTCAGTTTTCAGTTTGTGTTGTGTAGTAAAATTACTAAAAACATCAACGACGACTGCCCACTGTGACTGGAGACTGTCCACTTTTGCCAATAACTCGAAAACTGAGACTGCCCACTGTGACTGCAAACTGTCCTAATCCTCCAATAAATCCGGTCTTCTATTTTTAGTATGCTCATATGCCATATCCTCGCGCCATTGATCAATTTTAGCAAAGTTACCACTCGTTAAAACCTCAGGAACTTTCCATCCTTTGTAGTCTGCAGGTCGCGTGTAAATAGGTCCCGATAACAACCCATCTTGAAAACTATCAGTCAAAGCCGAAGTTTCATCGCTCAACACACCAGGAATCAACCGAATTAAAGCATCCGATAATACGAGAGCACCAAGTTCACCACCAGATAAAACATAATCTCCTATAGAAATTTCTTTGGTAATAAAATGATCGCGCACACGCTGGTCTACGCCTTTGTAGTGTCCACACAAAATAATAATGTTTTCATACAAGGACATCGTGTTAGCCATTTTTTGGTTGAGCGTTTCTCCATCGGGCGACATGTAAATCACTTCGTCATAGGTACGCTCGCTTTTTAAGTGTGTAATGCAAGCATCAATAGGTTGTACCGTCATTACCATTCCAGCGCCGCCACCATAGGGATAATCGTCAACGCTTTTTTGTTTGTTAGTCGTGTAATCGCGCAGGTTATGAAAATGAACTTCCACCAATCCTTTGTCAATAGCACGTTTCATAATCGAAGCTTCAAACGGGCTTCTCAACAACTCAGGCAAAACGGTAACAATATCAATGCGCATAATTTTTCTTAAAAAGGTTCTAAGCGGCAAAGATACAAAGATGCTAAGGTTTTCTAATAATCAAATACCCATTTCAACCATTAAACTTTTCTTTAGGAGCTTGATCCAGCTATACGTTGCAATCTTATACGCCATCCCGAGGTTTCGGGACTGGCGTATAAGGATTTTCACTGCTATCTGGGCTAGGGCGTGCGTATTTCAAGATAGTTTCCGTTTATACAAGTACGAAAATTATTCTTTTTCGCAAAGTGTGTTTAATGCTTTGTAACTAATTATTTATATATTTGAGGAGTAGGATATGATGATTTCATTTCTTTAACCGTTGTAATAAGACTTGGTTTGGGATATTAATGTGAACCATATTCGAGAGTTACAAGAAACCTTTACTCACAGAAATTGAATAATAATGAATTATATTTTAGTTATCACCTTATTATTTTTTACAACTGTCTATTCACAAGATAAAGTTGGTTCTACTTTTATCTTTTCAAAATACGAACATGATGATTCTGAAAAAAAAGGAAATCAAATCAGAAAATTTTTGAATGAAGATAATGAAGCACTAATTGTATACTTGGATGACAGCAAATACATCTCAATAAAAAACAATAAAGTTAAATGTTATACAGTTTGCAAGGACACTATAATTAATAGTATAGTAGAGCTAAAAAATATTGAGGCAATGATTTGTAAGTCTATAATTGATACATTGGTTTCGATTGACCCAAAAAAAATAATTAATGAAATCGATAAAGAAAATAGAATACCTATTGAAAATTTAGG